>DASYGQ010000390.1:0-8752 GCA_035999585.1 Bacteroidia bacterium
ATCTCCAGCACAGATGCATACACCTGAATGCCGGCGTCCGCCACCACAATATCTATTTTACCAAATTCGTTTTGCGCCTTTTCAGCCGCGGCCCTCATGGCGGTGATATCGCGTGTGTCAGCTTGTATCGCAACGAACCGACGCTTCAGCGCTTCCACCCTTTTACCCGTTTCATCCAGATCCTGTTTCGTTGCAGCCGGGTAAATCACCTCCGGGCTTGCCGGAGCGGCAATATCAATACCCATGATATCAGCCCCTGCTTCTGCCAGTGCAATGGCAATGGCCCGGCCGATGCCGCGTGCAGCACCCGTGACAATGGCTGATTTACCCCGGAGGCTGAAATTGTTTTTCGGCGGTGTTTCAGGCTCGGGTTTAGCTGCTGCAGCCATAAGCCCCGTACTTCCCAAAACGGTTGCACAGGCCAGTGCCCCAATGGATGTTTCAATCATCTTACGCCGGGAGATTCCGTTTTGTATCTGCTCGTCTTCGTTCATGAAGTTTCGTTCATTTATAAAATGGAGTCAAATATATCTGCAAGCCAATGCTTTGCTTTTTTGTATTCGGTCAGTCCCCGTATAGGATCGCTCAAACAGAAGAATGCATCGGTTCAGCCGTTCACTATTTCTCCTCCATTGACATGGATCACCTGCCCGGAAACATAGCTGGCATCATCACTGGCCAGGAATACATAAGCGGGAGCCAGCTCAGAGGGTTGGCCGGCACGTTTCATCGGGGTATCGGAACCGTGTTTGGCTACTTTCGTTGCCGGGAAGCTGGAAGCAATGAGGGGTGTCCAGACCGGACCAGGAGCCACAGCATTGACACGAATGCCTTTTTCAGCGAGGTTTGCCGAAAGACTTCTCGTAAAAGATACGATTGCACCTTTGCTGGCGCTGTAGTCAACCAGACTGCCGCTTCCCCGGTATGCGGTTACTGATGTTGTATTGATGATGCCTGACCCTTCCTTCATAAAAGGCAGAAACTCCCTGACGAGCCAGAACATCGAAAAAATATTGACCGAGAATGTTTCCAGAAGCTGGGCGCTTGTGATTTTCAAAAAGTCGGGCTGGGGATAATGAAGGCCTGCATTGTTCACCAGCACATCGATCTGCCTGAACTCCTTTCTTATTTTTTTGGCTGCCCGCATGCAGTTTTTCTCTTTCGACAAGTCAGCCGGCACCAGCAAGCATTTTCGCCCGTATCCTTTTCTGATCTGATCGGCAACCAGGAGGGCATCTTTTTCCTCGGCTTCCAGGTATACAATAGCCACATCGGCTCCCTCTTTGGCAAAAGCGATAGCCACAGCCCTTCCGATTCCGCTGTCACCACCGGTAACAACACATTTCCTGTTTTTGAGTCGACCTCCCGGGGCTCCTGTGGTGATATAATCAGGAGGTGGTATCATTTTGTACTCCAGTCCGGGATGCCGCTGATGCTGCTTTTTGTGGATAAGGTGCTTGGGGTTTGTTTTTTGCATGGCTCTTGTTTTAAGTTAAATGTACCGGCAGTCCGGAAGGAGAATATCTGCAATTCGTTGAATTTGCTTTTTCGGATAGTATAATGGTACTTTTGCCTGGTATAAACGGAATAATGAAAACAGAGCTGTCTTTGTATACACTTTACAGCTCTTAACTTTTTTTAACAGGGGGAATCTGTTTTTATTTTTCCTCATAATATTATTTTTGCAGATGTGTTTTTCGCCATTAGCCAAAAGAAACCTTTTTCATATTCATTAAACCGCATCAACCATGACCGACATCAAAGAACTCAATGAGCACATTCAGAAAGAAAGCGCATTTGTGGATCTGCTACATCTTGAAATGGGCAAAGTAATCATTGGCCAGAAGCACATGGTGGAACGCCTGCTGATCGGACTGCTCTCGAACGGACATCTTCTGCTTGAAGGAGTACCCGGACTTGCAAAAACGCTGGCCATCAAATCCCTTGCTCAATGCATCCATGCCGATTTCAACCGCATTCAGTTTACCCCGGACCTGCTTCCTGCCGACCTGATCGGAACCATGATCTATAACCAGAAGCAGGAGCAATTTACCGTCCGCAAAGGCCCCCTGTTTGCCAATTTTATTCTGGCTGATGAAATAAACAGAGCCCCGGCCAAGGTGCAAAGCGCATTGCTGGAAGCCATGCAGGAAAGACAGGTTACCATAGGTGATGAAACATTCAAACTGCCCGAGCCCTTTCTTGTGCTCGCTACACAAAACCCCATTGAACAGGAAGGAACCTATCCGCTGCCGGAAGCCCAGGTAGACCGTTTCATGCTGAAGATCGTGATCAGCTACCCGACCAAAGATGAAGAACGCTCCATCATCCGCCAGAACATTGCGAATGATTTCCCCCGTACCAACGGCATCTTAAGCAGGGAAGACATCACCCGGGCCCGGAAGGAAGTGCGGGAGGTATACATGGATGAAAAAATTGAACAATATATTGTGGATATCGTATGCGCCACAAGAGCGCCGCAGGATTATAAGCTCGATAAATTCAGTCCGCTTATCAGCTACGGCTGCTCGCCTCGCGCCAGCATCAATCTTGCATTAGCCGCCAAAGCTTATGCCTTTATCAAACGCAGGGGTTATGTAATACCCGAAGATGTAAGAGCCATCTGCACGGATGTGATGCGCCACCGCATCGGGCTGACCTATGAAGCCGAAGCAGAAAATATCACACCCGAACAAATCATACAGGAGATCCTGAATATTGTTGAGGTGCCTTAATCAATGCCACATCTCTAAAATACCTTCATTGATTTTAATGTGTCATGGAAACGGTTGAGCTTTTAAAAAAGGTAAGGAAAATAGAAATCAAGACACTGGGCATGTCCAACCAGATTTTTTCGGGTGGATACCACAGTGCCTTCAAAGGCCGCGGCATGGCCTTCAGTGAGGTGAGGGAATACCAGCCGGGAGATGATATCCGAACCATCGACTGGAATGTGACGGCACGGTTCAACAGTCCGTATGTAAAAGTGTTTGAAGAAGAACGCGAAATGACCGTGATGCTTCTTGCCGACGTGAGTGCCTCCGGTGTCTTCGGCACGCAGAAGCAGGTGCGTCAGGATCTGATCACGGAACTGTGCGCTGTGCTTGCCTTCTCCGCCATTCAGAATAACGACAAGATTGGAATTATTTTTTTCAGCGATAAAATAGAGAAGTACATTCCACCCAAAAAAGGACGGAGTCATATTCTTCACATCATCCGCGACCTCATCGAATTCAAACCCGAACACAAACAAACAAATATTGAACAGGCTCTGCGTTATTTTTCGAATGTGGTCCGTAAAAAAAGCATTGCCTTTTTGTTGTCCGACTTCATTGATCCGCGCATCTCAGGCACAGCCCGCAACGGATTCAGCGATGCGCTAAAGATTGCCAAACGCCGGCATGACCTGATTGCGCTTCAGATCTCCGACCCGCGCGAACATACACTTCCCGATATCGGCCTGGTGAAACTGATGGATGCTGAATCCGGTGCGCTACGCTGGGTCGACACCTCCGATAAAAAAACAAGGACCGCCTATGCAGCATCAGCCTTGCAAAGAGATGCAGAACTGAAAACCGTCTTTCACAAATGCGGTGTGGGTTTTGCTAAAATATCAACCCATGAATCCTATATCCAGCCATTGATGAACTTATTCGGAAACCGTGTTTAGGCATATCTATCATATCCATCTGAAAATTATTCTCCTGCTGGGACTGGGGTTTGGAAACCTTGTTGCCTTTGCACAAAAGCCTGTTGTCTCGGCATCGCTTGATACAAGTGTCATCCGCCTGGGTGAACAAACCACCATCCGCCTGAAGCTGAGCACACCTTCCGCAAAAGCATCCGTCACCTGGCCACAATTGCAGGACACGATTACCAAAGGCATTCAGGTAGTATTCGTTTCAAAAACCGATACGCTGGCTTCCGGCACGGGTGGTGAAAAAGGAATGTCGCAGTTCATGAGGCGCATCACTATCACCTCCTTCGATTCCGGGTATTATGCCATTCCTCCCTTCCGCATCATTCTGAACAATGACACGGCAAATGCTCTCATGACCGACGCCATGCTCCTGCACGTCAAAGGCATGCAGGTAGACACCACCCTGGCCATCAAAGATATCAAGCAGCCGCTTGGAGCGCCCTTCGACTGGCATGAACTGATTCCCTGGATCAAGTGGATTGCTCTCGGCCTGGTTGCTCTTGCCGGCTTGATTTTTCTCATCCGTTATCTGATTCGTAAAAAACCGGCACCGGCAAAACCAAAGGTTCCCGATATCCCTCCGCACATTACCGCGCTGGAACGCCTGCACAAGCTGCGGGAACAAAAGCTCTGGCAAAACGGAATGCTCAAACTTTATCACAGTGAACTGACGGATATTATCAGGACCTATCTCGAAGGGCGCTTCCAGATACATGCCATGGAACAAACCTCTGACGAAATACTGTCGAGCCTGCGCAGCGTTCCCATCAGTGAGGAATCAAAGAACCGGTTGAAGCAGGTATTCAAACTTGCGGATCTGGTCAAGTTCGCCCGTCAGCAAACGCTTCCGGATGAAAATGAAATGAGCATGGACAATGCCTTTGCATTTGTGAATGAAACAAAAGCCGGCCAAACGGAAACCAAAGACAACCAAGTCACACAACCCTGATGCACCTGCTGAACGACATAACATTTGCAAACAAGCCGCTCCTTTGGATGTTATTGCTTTTGCCTGTGCTGCTGATTTGGTATATCTGGAAAGGGCGGAACGGACAGGCCGAGATGAGAGTCTCTTCGCTCGCAGGCTTCCGGAATGCCGGCACTTCGGCAAGGGGTGTTTTACGTCACTCCCTTTTTGTGCTCCGCCTTCTTACGCTGGCACTCCTGATTATAATCCTTGCCAGACCGCAGTCATTGTCAAGCTGGAAAAATGTAAGCACGGAAGGCATTAACATTGTTATTGCACTGGATATATCATCCAGCATGCTTGCAGAAGACCTCAAGCCCGATCGCGTGGAAGCATCCAAACAGGTGGCTATGAATTTCATTGACAACCGCCCCAACGATCGTATCGGGCTGGTTGTCTTCAGCGGCGAAAGCTTTACTCAATGCCCGCTCACGAGCGACCATGCCGTACTGAAAAATCTTTTCGCCGGTATTCATCCCGGCATGGTGGAGGATGGTACCGCCATCGGCATGGGACTGGCAACAGCTGTTTCCCGGCTGGATACACTGGCCAAAAGCAATGTGATCATTCTGCTCACCGACGGCGTAAATAACCAGGGGGCCATTGACCCGCTCACGGCCGCTGAAATCGCCAAAGCCTATAAAGCCCGCGTTTATACCATTGGCCTTGGAACCAGAGGAAAGGCCCTGGCCCCTGTGGCCCGGGATGCTTTCGGAAGGTACCAGTATGATTACGTGGATGTGGAAATAGATGAAGCCATGCTGCAAAAGGTGGCCGATATCACAGGAGGAAAATATTTCCGGGCAACAGATACAGAAAAGCTGAAAAAAATATATCAGGAGATCGACGGCCTGGAGAAAAACATTGTTCAGGAGAAAAATTTCACGAACCGAAAAGAGCTTTTTTTTCCTTTAGGTATTACGGCACTTGTGCTTTTAATGCTTGAGTTCCTGCTCCGGAACACCGTGTTCAGAAGTATCACTTAATACGTACCGAATCAAACAATGCTCCGTTTCGAGAACATACATTATTTATATGCCCTGGGCCTGATACCCTTGTGTATTCTTCTTTTCCTCGTCACCTCTGCCTGGAAAAAGAGAATGATCAGGCGCTTCGGGGACACGGTCCTTGTATTGAAACTTATTCCCGATATATCGGCTGCAAAAAGAATAAGCAAGTTTCTTTTGTTTTTGACGGGTCTTGCCTGTATCATCCTTGTTGTGTTGAATCCACAGGCCGGATCAAAGCTGCAGGAGGTCAAAAGAAGAGGGGCGCGCATCATCATTGCCCTTGACGTGTCGAACAGCATGAAGGCCGAAGACCTTCAGCCAAATCGTCTGGAGAGCGCCAAACGCGACATTGGCCGTCTCATCGACAACTTACAGGGAGATGAAATCGGTCTGATTGTTTTTGCAGGAAAAGCTTATGTACAGCTTCCCATCACCAGCGATTATGCCGCAGCCAAGCTCTTTCTTGACAACATCGATACCGATCTTGCTCCTACTCAGGGAACGTCCATTTCCTCGGCCATCGACCTGGCTGTGGAATCATTCGGCGAACAGGAAGGAAAGAACAAAGCCCTCATCATCATTACCGACGGGGAGGACCACGAAGGAGAAGTGGTGGAGGCAGCAGCCAAGGCCGCCAAAAAAGACATTGTGATCCATACAATCGGCCTGGGCTCTCCCAGTGGTGTGCCTATCCCGGTTTATCAGGGAAAGAAGTTCACGGGGTATCGGAAAGACCGCGAAGGCGCAACAATCATTACCAAGCTCAATGAACAGGTACTGAAGGAAATTGCAACCGCCGGTCACGGCCTGTATATTCATGCCACCAATGCCGACATTGGCCTGAGAAGCCTGATGGAAGAAATTTCCCGTCTCGACAAAACAGATTTTCAAAGTAAAATATATACCGATTACGATGATTATTTCCCCTACTTTGCCTGGCTGGCGCTTTTGATTTTGATTTTGGAATTGCTGGTATCAGAAAGGAAAAGCTGGCTTTACCGGCGCCTGAATCTGTTTGGGGAAAGCAAAAAGTAATTCGGATCTTTGTAAGCATTTAAATGCAGAAAATAAGAAAAATGAAACGCGCAGGCATCGCTTTGTTGACCAAGCAGATCTTTCTGATTTGCTTATGCTGCGGTTTTCTTTTTTGTACGCAGGTATACGGACAAGCCGAAAAGAAATACCTGCGGGAGGGCAACAAACTTTATTCGGATAAGAAATACAAAGAGGCCGAGGAACAGTACCAAAAAGCCCGCGACCTGAACCCTGGTAATTTCAAAGGCGCTTTCAACCAGGCAGATGCTTATTACAAACAAGGAAAAAATAAAGAGGCTGCCACCCAGTTTGAAGAGCTGGCTAAGACACTTGCAGGCGACAATAAGCTTTCTTCTGCCGCTTATCACAATCAGGGAAATGCGCTGCTGAAAGATAAAAAGTATGAGGAGGCCATTACCGCTTATAAGAAAGCACTGACCCTGAACCCGGCAGATGATGATACCCGATACAACCTGGCTTATGCCCAGCAGATGCTGAAACAACAACAGAATCAGGATAAAAAGAATAACAAGGATCAGAAAAACAAGGATAAGGACAAGGACAAAAAAGATCAGGATAAAAAAGATAAGAACAAAGACAAGAAAGATCAGGATAAAGACAAGGACAAAAAAGACAAGGATAAAAAAGATCAGGGCAAGGATAAGGACGATAAAAAGAAGGATCAGGATAAAGACAAGGACAAGTCCGATAATAAAGACAAGCAGAAGGATCAGCCAAAGGACAAGCCTCAGCCCTCCCAGGCAAATATTTCGAAAGATGCTGCCCAGAAAATGCTTAACGAAATGAACAACAATGAACGAAAAATTCAAGCCAAACTTAAAAAGCAAAAAGAGCCGGTCAGAAGCGCGACTATTGAAAAAGACTGGTAGTTTCCGGCTTCCTAAGACGACAATCTGTTTAGTATGAAAAAGATTCTTTTTGCACTTTTTTTCTTTTCCTCTCTATGCACAGGCTTTGGCCAGAAGCTATCTGCTTCCCTGAGCAAAAACCCTGTTGCCGTTGGTGAGCCTTTCCAGATTACTTTTTCACTGGACGCTTCCGGTTCGGGATTCCAGGGTCCGGACATGAGCAATTTTGATGTGTTGTCGGGTCCGAATGGAGCGCAAAGCATGCAGATCATTAACGGTAACATGTCGCAGTCCGTTTCTTATTCCTATTACCTGAGCGCTAAAAAAGAAGGTCATTTCACCCTGGGCCCCGCGTTCATCAATTGCGGCGGAAAGAAGATTGAATCAAATACTGTGACGGTAGACGTTGGCAAAGCCGCAGCCGGATCTAAAAACCAGCAGGCCGGCACATCCGGTAAATCCACCAGGAACGGTGACGAGAATATTTTTGTGAAAACGATTGTCAGCAAGTCCAGCGTTTATCAGGGGGAGCAAGTGCTGATTACGTATAAGGTATACGCGCACCTCAACCTCGTGAATTTCAAGGATGCCAAAATTCCTTCCTATACCGGTTTCTGGTCACAGGATGTTCCCATTACACAGAATTATACGGTAACAAAAGAAAACCTGAACGGAGTTCAGTACATGGTTGTTGAGTTCCGGAAAACATATCTGTTTCCACAACGCAGCGGAACACTGGAGATCGATCCTATTGAGATTGAATGCATCGTCAGGCAGCAGAGCAGCCGTCAACAGGATCCCTGGAGCTTTTGGGGGCCTGCCCAGGAAGACGTGTTATATAAGGTAAAAGGCACAGGCACGAAGATAGAAGTGAAGCCTCTTCCGGAATCGGGCAAGCCGGCAGGCTTTTCGGGAGCTGTAGGCCAATTTAGCCTGAAAGCGAAAATAAACAAGGACAAAGTCAAAACCAATGATGCGGTTAACCTGAATGTATCAATTACCGGCAAGGGCAATATCAGTCTGGTTGATCCGCCCAGGGTTCAAACCCCTCCTGATATTGAAAGCTATGATCCTAAGCCGTCGGAGAGCATCAATGTTACGGCTGGCGGTGTGGAAGGAACGAAATCCATTGAGCAGGTGCTTATTCCCCGTTATGCAGGATCCTTTAACA
>DASYGQ010000392.1:0-5771 GCA_035999585.1 Bacteroidia bacterium
AGTTAAAGCTTTTGGGGCTTCGCACGATGTGTTTGTCTTCCCTGAGCAACTGATAAAGCCATTCCTTTACAATGGTTTTTCCATTGCTGCCGGTAATGCCGATAACAGGGATATGAAAATGGCGGCGGTGCCAGGCGCTGAGCTTCTGCAAGGCATCGAGTGTATCGTCGACAAACAGAAAACTGGCCTGTCCGAATTTCTCAGTATGCTGAGGCAGAGATGAAACTACAAAGTTCCGCACTCCTTTTTCATAGAGGTCAGAGATGAAGCGATGTGCGTCGTGGCGTTCGCCTTTGATGGCAAAGAAAAGAGATGTCTCTGGCTGAACAAGCTTACGGCTGTCGATCAGGAGCTGGCTGACCGGAGCTTCGGGATTTGTGTTGCCAGTCACTCTGGCACCGATAACAGAAGCTATTTCAGAAAGTGGGTAACTCATAGTTCAAAAGCTCTGTTCCCGGTCATTTCATAAAACAGAAGACCGGATCCAATTGGGTTCGTTCAGGAATTAAAACAATCACGGCACAAGGCTTCGTAATTGTCAGTTTCGCCCAGCACAACCAGGTCTTTCTGGTCGACAATGCGATGGGAATGATTGGCAAGGTTACCGCACCGGATACAGATGGCGTGCACCTTGGTCACGTATTCCGCTGTGGCCAGCAAGGCCGGGATAGGCCCAAAAGGCTTGCCCAGATAATCCATGTCGAGCCCTGCCACAATAACGCGTATGCCACCATTAGCCAGTTCGTTGCAGACATTAACGAGTTCCATGTCAAAAAACTGCGCCTCGTCGATACCAACCACATCCATACCGTGGGAAAGAAGCAGAATATTGGAGGAAGAAGGAACCGGAGTCGAGTGTATCTCCGAGGAATCATGGGATATAACTTTCACTGCATCGTAACGGGTATCAATGGCCGGCTTAAATATTTCGACCTTCTGACGCGCAAAATTGGCCCTTTTCAGCCTCCGGATCAGCTCTTCGGTCTTGCCGGAAAACATAGATCCGCAGATGACTTCTATCCAGCCTCGTCGTTTCGTATGATTGATCGTATTCTCGAGAAACATGGATTCAGTAAATTCAGTTGGGAATTAAAGGCTGAGATTTGAAATTGCTAAAGATTATTCGTACTTTTAATTTTTACACCCTGCAACAAAATTACGGAAAAAACGTTAGCATAAAGGAACCTTTTTCAACAGTTGGGAAGATGCAAAAGAACGAGCTAAAGAAAGAAATCGACACCCTGATTGACAGCATTAAAAAGCAGGCAGACAGGATGAATCTCGAAAATAATTTTTCGAAAGTCGAGTTGGAGGTCTTCCACCACAAGATCCAGAAACTCTACGAAAAATCCATTTTGATTCACAACCTGCCGGCTACTGATGAAAACAACAGCCCGCCTGCCGAACGCATAACCGTGGCAAGTCCTGTTTCCGAAAGTCCGCCACCAGCCGCTCCAGTGCCGAAACCATTGGCCGCAGAAGTTGAAAAGAAACCGGAAGCCGCAGCTCCCGAAAAGCCCGTTATCCAGTCAAAGGTTCCCGGCGACTTGTTTGGCACCGTACCTGTTCCGGAAAACAGGCCGCTTTCAAAGCCCAGAACGGAAAAAGAAAGTCCGGCTAAAACGATACGAAAACCCATCCCCGACCTAAAAACAGCAATCAGCATCAACGATAAGTTCCGCTACATCAACGAATTGTTCGATGGAAATGCAACGGAGTTCAATATCGCGCTTAATCAGATCAACAGTTGCCCGGGCTTTGAAGATGCCGACATTTATGTTTCCAATATCCGTGATATTTACAAGTGGCCGGATGACAAAGAAGAAGTGGGAATGTTCCTCGAACTGGTGGAACGACGCTTCCTTTAACAAATAGCTCATGTCTTTTCGCTTCTCTTTTTTGAATTCGATTCTTTTTTTTCTTTCCTTTCTTCTGGCTCCACACATTTTCTTTGCCCAGCATCCGGATCAAAGCGATGTTACCCGCCGTGCTCATCAGATCATAGACACACTCTGTTCCTCATCCATGCACGGGCGTGGCTATGTGAACCAGGGCGAGCACATCGCAGCCGCTTATATTGAAACCGAATTCCGCACATTAGGGCTTCAGGCATTCCAGGCCGGTTACAGGCAGGAGTTTTCATTGGCTGTCAATACCTTTCCCGGCGAGATGGTGCTCCGAATCGATGGAAAGACCCTTGTCCCCGGAAAAGATTATATCGTTTTCAGCGGTGCTCAAAAACTCTCGGGTGATTATAAAATCAGTTTTTGCACAGAAGAAAACAAACAAAATTTTAAACCCGGCGGCAAAAAGCAAAAAGCACACCGGGCTATTGCATTGTATGATTCCAGTCTCACTAAGTCTAAAGCACTTCGGAGCATTGCCGGCAACTCCCTGGGCAATAACTGCATTTTGATTATCAGTCACAAGCTGACCTGGGATGTTCCTATTGATACTTCCTTCCTGAAGATTCATTTCGCGGAAGGAGTCTTGTCAGCCAAATCCCGTACACTCAGCATCCGGCTTGAAAACAAATACATAGCGGACTATCGCAGCAACAATCTGATTGCATTTGTTCCCGGCACTGCAATCCCCGATTCCTTCATTGTATTTACCGCCCATTATGATCATCTCGGTCAGATGGGAAGTCAAACCTATTTCCCGGGCGCCAATGACAATGCCAGTGGCTGTGCGATGCTCCTGAGTCTGGCCGAATATTATACCAAGCATCCGCCACGGTGCTCTGTCGCCTTTATGGCCTTCAGCGGAGAAGAGGCCGGCCTCCTGGGTTCCCGCTTTTATACCGACCATCCGTTTTTTCCGTTGGAGCAGATCCGTTTCTTAACCAATCTTGATATTCTTGGAACAGGGGATGAAGGAATTACTGTGGTAAATGGGACTCTCTTTCCGGACACATTCAAGGCCTTGCAGGGCCTGAATGATAAAAATCATTTCCTGGCTGAAGTGAAGATACGCGGTAAGGCAGCGAACAGTGATCACTATTTTTTTTCTGAGAAAGGCGTGCCTTCGTTTTTTATCTACACCCGGGGGGGCATTAAAGCCTATCATGATATTTATGACAAAGCACAAACCCTGCCTCTCACCAAATTCGCGGATCTCTTCCATCTGCTGACTTCCTTTGGAGATTGGCTGGACACTTCCCACTAGCAAATTGATTCGTAACTTCGTTCCCGTTAAAAGAAACCGACACCCGTGAGCAAACTATATTTGGTACCAACCCCAATCGGTAATCTGGAAGATATCACGCTCAGGGCTATCCGCACGCTGAAGGAAGTGGATCTTATCCTTGCAGAAGATACCCGAAAGACAGGCTTTTTGCTGAAGCACCTGGGCATCGAGAAGAAAATGTTTTCGCATCATTCCCACAATGAACACAAGACCATCACCCTTATTGCCGAACGTATCGCAGCAGGTGATAACATCGCCCTGGTGACTGATGCCGGCACTCCCGGTATCTCTGACCCAGGCTTTCTGCTGGTGCGTGAATGCGTAAATGCCGGCATTGAAGTGGAATGTCTGCCGGGCCCAACTGCTTTCGTGCCTGCGCTTGTGAATTCAGGGCTTCCTTGCGGCAGCTTTGTGTTCGAAGGCTTTTTACCACAGAAAAAAGGAAGGCAGACAAAATTACTCAGTCTGAAAGAAGAGCATCGCACACTGGTGTTTTACGAGTCACCGTTCCGACTGGTGAAGGCTCTCGAAGAGTTCGCGCTTCATTTCGGACCTGATCGCAAAGCGAGTGTATCCAGAGAGCTCAGCAAAATGTTTGAAGAAAATAAACGCGGCTCGCTTCAGGAACTTATTGCTTATTTCAGTGCAAAAACCGTCAAAGGTGAAATCGTCATTGTCGTGGAAGGCAAGCACGGGGAAGAATAATACCAAACGAATGAAACCAAACACCTATCAGCGCTCGATCACGATTGTTTATGCGTCACTTGCATTCGGACAGGTGGCCCTGGGTGGTCTTGCTCTGTTTAATCGTTTGATGGGCAATGGATCCGCAGCAGACCCGGTGCTCACCACGGCACTCAGCATTGTTGTTCCCTTTGTTTCGCTCATGGCCCTGCTGCTCGCCTTTTTTCTTTTCCGCATGAAACGAAAAGCTGCTGCATCCAGAGAAACATTCGATTCCAAGCTTGCCGAATACCGGGTTGCCTGTTTACTTCGCTGGACCCTGCTGGAGTTCCCTGCGTTCTTGTCGCTCGTGGCTTATTTCATTTCCGGCGCTCTTCTTTTTGCAGGACTGGCCGGTATCATGTTTGTCCTTTTTCTCAGCACAATACCATCTTCTTCGAAAACCATCAGCGACCTTCAGCTCAACTTCGAAGAATCGGAACAATTAAACATTCCACAATGAAAGCCCATACATTGGTACGCACCGGAGCAGCGTCCGCTGCCTTTGAACTCCGGGAGATGCCTAAACCTATACCTGCCGCCGGGCAGTTACTCATCCGGGTGGAAGCCTTCGGCCTTAATTTTGCCGATGTCATTGCCAGGCATGGTAAATACCGCGATGCACCTCCCTTGCCTGCTGTATTGGGATATGAAGTCGTTGGACGGGTTGAGTCAGCCGGTGCCGGTGTCGACCGTTTTAAAACAGGAGATCGTGTCACCGCCTTTACACGTTTCGGCGGCTATGCGGAATATGCAGTCACGGACGCCAGAGCCGCTGCTATAATACCGGAAGAGATGGATCCCGGTGTGGCAGCTGCACTGGCCACTCAATATTGCACCGCTGTTTTTTGCGCCGAAGAAATGGTGAACCTCCACGCCACTGACCACGTCCTCATTCAGGCAGCAGCCGGAGGTGTCGGGACAGCACTCACCCAGCTTTGTAAACGGAAAGGCTGTACTGTTTACGGCACAGCCGGCTCGGAAGAAAAACGAAAATACATTCTGGCAAACGGAGCTGATTACGCATTCAATTACAAGACTCAGGATTTCGCCGCTGAAATAAAAAAACTTCATCCCGCAGGTCTGGACATTGTGTTTGATTCTGTTGGCGGAAAAACATTCAGCAGGAGCAACGCCTTGCTATCAGCCGGAGGCCGCATTGTTACGTATGGAGCAGCCGAGCAGATGGACAAAAAAACAATTTTCGGATCAATCCGCCTCTTGCTCGACTTCGGTTTCACCAATCCTGTTTTCCTGCTCATGAAATCCAAATCGATCATCGGGGTGAATATGCTCCGCATTGCCGATTCAAGGCCTGATATCCTTCAGCGTTGCCTGCAGCGTGTGGTTGAACTGGCACAAAAGAATGAAATACGTCCGCATGTGGGAGGACGCTTTTCCTCCGCACAGCTTGCCGAGGCACATGCCTTTTTAGAATCGGGAAAATCAACCGGGAAAATCCTTGTCAGTTGGTAAGCATGAACCTGTTTCCTACACCTGCCCGCCTTGAAAACGATCGCGTCCTGCTGCTGCCTCTCAGGCGGGAGCACTTTCCGGCGCTCATGGAAATTGCCAAAGATCCTTCCCTTTGGATAGCCAGCCCCCGGAAAATGGATTCTCCGGCCAGAGTGGAGGCATACCTGGAAGAGGCTTTGCGGGAACAGGAGAATAATATTTCCATTCCTTTTGTCGTCATCGACAAGAAAACGAACGAGACGGCCGGATCCACACGATACCACAATCTCTTTCCTGCGCACAAACGGCTGGAAATCGGCTGGACCTGGATCGGCAAATCTTTTCAGCAGACAGGCTTGAACAGGGCCATGAAATTTGAAATGCTCCGATACGGGTTTGAGGAG
>DASYGQ010000096.1:0-9318 GCA_035999585.1 Bacteroidia bacterium
AGATCCGTCGTATCATCGACAGCACGATACAGTCGGAACATTGGAATGACAGATACAAGGAATTTCGGGCTGAACCCCGCCGTAAAGGAAGATTCGTTTTCATGGGCAATAGCCTGACGGAGCTTTTCGACCTTCGCATATTGGGTGACAGCACAATCCTGAACAGAGGCATTACCGGAGATTTTTCGGAAGGTCTGCTAAAAAGGTTGGATGAAGTGATTTCCTTAAAACCATCGAAGTTGTTTATTGAAATCGGAATCAATGATCTTGTGGAACATGTGCCGAACAAAGAAATCTGCAGGAATTACAGGGCTTTGATTGAACGGGTTCGTCGCGAAAGTCCTGAAACAAGAATTTACATGCAAAGCCTTTTGCCGGTTCGAATGAAAAGCAGCATCTTCACTTCCAGTGAAGATGTAAATGAGACAATCAAAGAACAAAACGAAAGCTATAAAAAGCTTGCCACTGAAATGAATGTTACTTACATCAATCTATATGACAATTTTGTGATGAATAACGAAATAAATCCGAGGCTCACCTGGGATGGGATTCATCTGGTGGATGAAGGGTATGAAATATGGAAAGGGCTTCTTAGCCCTTTTCTGAAGTTAAACATTTAGTCTTCAAATGCTGAATACCTGCCCCTGATGCAACCATTTGTATTCCTGGAGGATCACTGAAGGTTCACAAAGCACAAAAATATTTCAGAATGAAAATGCTGTTTAATCTCCCGGAAGCGGAATGTGATCACCCGGCATTTAAATATTCTAGTATTAAAAATTTGTATCCCGCCTGATCTGATTTTGTAAGCGAAATATTACGCCCGATAGCCTGCTTGATACCTATTTAAACAGATGTAGGCATTATCCGTACTCACATGTTAATTATAGAACATGCACTGGAACGATGCTGCTTTAAACATAGGTGTTGGGAACGTGTGATGTGATAAATCTTAATTCAAACAATAATGTATGAACAAACATTGAAGTCATATTGGTTGAGGTATTAGCCAGGAGGAGATGCTGTTTTTTCTGTACCTGTGAATAACCGCCATGGGCACCAAGAGAATACCGATGAGGGATGAAACAATAAATGAGCGTGCTGACATGATGCACGTGAAGGCTAAGGAAGGATCTCAGTACGCTTACATGAAGACTTTGACTACCCAAGCATTACAATTCGCGCAGTATCCATGAAGTAATCGGTTGGAATTCAGGAAAATCAACATGCAAAAAATGAGCGGCCGCTAAATGTAAAGCACCACCTGTTTGTTCAACTGAATGAATAAAAACCATATCTCATCTATATTTCAAACCCCCACTCATCGTTGAAGTGCTCGCCTTTCTTGGCTGGGGTTTTTACTTTTCCCTTTTCAGAGGGCTTGGTAGCAGCAATTTTTTTATCGGCTGTTTTTTCTTCCGCAGCGGCCTTTTTTACTTCAGTACGTTTCACCATTACAAAATTCAATTGCTTTTTGACGAGGTCGGCACTTTTGATTTCAATGCGAACCATGTTTCCAAGAGTAAACACATTTCCTGGCTTGCGGCCCCTGATGCAATAATTATCTTCATCAAAGAAGTAAGAGTCATCCTTCATGTCCCGGATGCTGACCATACCCTCGCAATGATTTTCAGTCAGCTCGACAAAAATACCCCATTCGGTCACTCCGGATATGATACCATCGTATTCCTCTCCGATCTTATCTTTGAGGAACTGAACCTGTTTGTATTTAATGGATGCCCGTTCGGCATCGGCAGCCAGTTTTTCTCTTTCGGATGAATGTTTGCATTCAGCTTCCAGTTCAGCCTCATCAATGTATGCCTTGGATGGAATGCCGTTATCGATATCCAGGTAATGCTGAAGTAACCTGTGTGCCAGTACATCCGGATATCGTCGTATGGGCGATGTGAAGTGAGAGTAGTATTCAAACCCAAGCCCGTAGTGACCGATATTATTGGTGGTGTAGATAGCTTTTGACATACATCTTACAGCAAGGGTTTCGATCATTCCGGATTCCGGCTTTCCATGAACCTCCTTCAACATGCTGTTCATGCTTTCGGCAATGGCTTTGTCAGAATTTGTCTTGAGCCGGTATCCAAAGCGGGTTACGAAAACGCTCAAGGCTTCCAGCTTATCTTCATTGGGAGTATCGTGCACCCGGTATACAAAGTACCTGTTTGACTGTTTTTTTTGATTTTTGTCTGCTTGTCCCTCTTTTGCATTTCTGGATTTGCCAACATATTCGGCTACTTTACGGTTTGCCAGAAGCATGAAATCCTCGATGAGCTTGTTGGAGTCTTTCATTTCTTTGAAGTAAACACCGGTTGGATTCGCGTTTTCATCCAAATGAAATTTCACTTCGAGCTTATCAAATGCGATGGATCCCTTCTTAAACCGTTCAGCCCGTAATTTCTTGGCCAGGCGGTCAAGGGTCATTATCTCCTCTACATACTCGCCTTCAGAAGTTTCAATGATCTTCTGAACCTCTTCGTATGAAAAACGATGGTCCGAATATATCACGGTGCGGCCAAACCATTCGTTTAGAACTTTGGCGTTTTCATCCATTTCAAATACTGCCGAGAAACACAACTTATCTTCGTGAGGTCTCAAAGAGCAAATATTATTGGAAAGGATCTCCGGCAGCATGGGGACCACCCTGTCGACCAGATAAACGGAAGTTGCCCTTTCAAGAGCCTCTTTGTCAAGTATATTGCCAGGCTTCACATAGTGTGACACATCAGCAATGTGCACTCCGATCTCCCAGTTTCCGTTATCGAGTTTTTCGATGGACAACGCATCGTCAAAATCTTTTGCATCAAATGGATCAATCGTAAAAGTGGTCACTTTTCTGAAATCACGCCGTTTGCTTATTTCGCTTTCCGAAATCTTTACCGGCAAGAGATCTGCGAATTTCTCCACATCTTTTGGAAATTCATACGGCAAGCCAAACTCAGCAAGAATGGCATGGATTTCGGTTTCATGTTCACCGGCGTTGCCCAACACACGGACGACTTCGCCAATGGGATTATGCCCACGGGTTGCCCAATCGGTAACATGAGCAATAACTTTCTGCCCGTTTTTCGCGGCACCGATCTTATCCAAAGGAATATAAATGTCGGTTCCGGTTTTTGCATTATCAGGAACCAGAAAAGCAAAATTTGCGGAGACTTGCAGGGTCCCTACAAACTGTTCTTTAGCCCGGCTAACAATTTCAACGATTTCGCCTTCTGGCCTGCGGCTTCCATTTTGCGGATAAACAAGAACCCTGACCATGTCTCCGTTATAGGCATTCAATGTTTTTCTGTTGGAAACGAAAATATCTTTTTCGGATTCAGCGGATATAATAAAGGCCGATCCGGACTGCGTCATATCAACCTTGCCGGTAATGGTAGTACCCGTTTTGGAAGCCTGGAATTTCCCTCTTTCAACTTCTTTGACCAGACCCTGAGCTGTTAGTTTTTCAAGTATTGCGTTTAACAGGAGCTTCTGTGAGTGGTCTTCAATGCGGAGAAGTGAGGCAACCTGTTTGTAATTATAGGTACGGGAAGGGTTTGCGTTTAAAGCCTTAAGTACATCCTCAAAAAGATATTTGGAAGATTTAGGCTGATTTTTATTTTTAAATTTTTTAGACATAAGCTTGTTTTTTGCTGCGATCAGCAATTTGTATGATTCGTGTTTTTAGCAGGTGGCTATAGCTGTAGAAGATTATTAAGAAATGGCCGATTAAAATGTTCGTGGACAGAATAAGGATAAAATGAAGGGAGATATTGTACAGGAAGAACATTCTTCATATTTAGATTCCGAATGGACGGGGTATTTTTAACAATTGCAGTAAAAGTAGTGTGCAAGTTACGAAAAAAAGGGCAGTTTGATACGTTGAAGGCTGGGCTTTAAAAGATCACGAAAAGCCTATTGAAGGACAAGTTTTTGCCTGCCAACGCTTCCATCCTGAAAAAGAAGTTCAATGAGGTACATTCCCTTTGGCAGATCGGAAAGGCAAACCCTGGTCTCACTGCCGAGTGTCCTGACAAGTGTGCCATCCATGCCATAGATCAAGGTTGCACTTAACAGGAAGCCCGTTTTTGGCACAATGGTTATCGATGAGAATGAAGGATTAGGGTACAGATCAAAAAGACCATCAAAACTAATTTTATGCGGTTTTTCCTTTTTGTAAACAAAGACGGTGCCTTTTACTGTATCTATGGTAGTTCCGCTTCCTGTTCGGTAAACCGGCCATACGACAATGACATTATTGCCAGTTCTGAATCTGCCGGGAGGACTGGTGTTGGGAGTGAGATAGGTTCTAGTAATGCCAAAGGATGCCGATGAATTGACAGGAATATTTGTAAAAACAGCGGCGGTATCGATGATATTTTGCCCTGGCCCGCCCGGCAATGAATCCAGCCCCGTTGAGAAGGAAATAACACCGGAAAAGGCAGCAGGTCCATTGTTGTATAAGGTGACGGTGTCGGTTACAGTTGATTGTTCCTGCACAGTATCCTGCAGGTGGGAGATGGAATGCGGAGTGAAGGTGAGGGAACTCTGTGCATAGCTTCCAAGCGAGGGTAACAGAAACCCCAACAAGAGAATACAGACAATTTTTTTCATAGCAAGAAGCTTCACATACAAATCTAAGGGAAGGATATGAAAGAATATACTTATTTTTGAATAATTCTTACGCCCCCAAACATGAACATTCTGCAAAACATAATTGGTTCAATGAGCAAGGAGGAGCTTCGGCATTACAAACTGTTTGCCAAGCGTACCAATGCTTCCGGGGAGCGGAAGGATCTCCTTCTTTTTGATTATATCCGTGGTTCATTCCCGAACTATGATGAGGATTATATTCAACAAAAATTATACAAAAAAGCAGATAAAAACACCTTATACAGGCTTAAAAACAGGCTAATTGATGATGTAAGTAAGAGCCTGGCGCTGCAGTATTTTGAAAATACGGAATATAACACGATACTCAATTATATTGCACTTGCCCGGTTGTTCGAGGAAAAAAATCAAAACGATGTAGCAGCCCATTTTCTTACGCGTGCTGAAAAAAAAGCATTTGAGCTGGAGATCTTCGAACTTTTGGACCTGATCTATAATGAACTCATCAGGCTTTCCCAGGAAACGCTTGAAATCAATCCGCAGGAATATATCCCCAAGAGAAGGACAAACCGTCGTAAACTGAACAAACTACAGGAAATTGATGATATCCTGGCGGAAGTGGTTTATCACATCAAAACGTCCCAAAATTTTTCAGGGAGGGATTATGCATTGCTCCCTGTGTTGCAGAAGAAACTAAATGAGGTTTCACGCGACAGGGAATTCAGAAACAGTAATCAGCTTCGGTTTCGTGTGTATCAAAGTATAAGCAGGATAATGCTTCAAAAGCAGGATTTCAGATCACTTGAGAAATACCTGCTCAAAACACTTTCGGAATTCGAAAATTTGAAATTATTTAATAAGAGCAATCATGAAGTAAAGCTGCAGATGCTGACTTACCTTATTAACTCGCTCTTTAAAAATAACAAGTTTGACCAATCCCTTGATTATACAGAAAGGCTTCGGAATGCAATGCAGGAGTTCGGAGGAATGCTGAAGGAAAAATATTTGTTTTATTACTACAACTCCCTGGTGATTAATTATTCTCATCGCGACAGGAGCAAAGCGATTGAAATACTCAATGAGGCAAAAGACAATCCGATCATCAAAAAACTCCCGTCTTACATTGTATTTATTTATGCAAACCTGGCAATTTTAAATTTTGATCATAAAGATTTTAAGCAGGCCATCCGCAATCTGGTAAAATTGTGCCTTGAACCGGGCTTCAGAAATCTTGATATTGGTCTCCGATTCAAGGTACATGTGGCTGAATTGATTATACGCTATGAACTTGGGGACTTTGAGTTTGTGCTTGTAAAGCTGGAGCAGATCCGAAAAGAGTTTTCGAAACTGCTTAATAGTCCGGAATTTTCAAGGCAATTCAAGTTAATGCGGATTATCAAAATCATGACGGAATCCGGGATCAGCAAAAAAAACAAACCCCTTGCCTTCGAAATCAATAAACTCCTTCAATCAAAACATTCGGACGAGCAGGCGCAAAATGACTTGCTTAACTACAATGAATGGCTCCGTTCAAAAATAAGATAAGCATCCTCAGGTCAGAATATGGGAACAATTTTTTCCTTTTCGATAAACCGATTGCTTAGAGTAAGCCTTTTTGTATTAAATACTCTCCGATTTGTACGGCATTGGTGGCGGCTCCTTTACGTAAATTGTCGGAAACGATCCACATGTTCAGCGTTTTAGGCTGTGTTTCATCTCTGCGTAAACGGCCGACAAACACTTCATCTTTATCGTGGGCATCTTTGGGCATCGGATATTTGAGGTTTTTTACATCATCTACAAGAGCGATGCCAGGGGCTGAGGACAAAATTTTACGCACGTCATCCATTTCATATTCCTCATCAAATTCAACGTTCACGGATTCGCTATGGCCCCCCATAACCGGAATTCTGACAGTAGTTGCCGTTACACGTATGTCTGGATCCCCCATTATTTTTTTAGTCTCATTCACCATCTTCATTTCTTCTTTGGTGTAGCCATTGTCAGTGAATACATCAATATGCGGAATAACGTTTAAGTCAATAGGATAAGCATAAGCCATCTCTCCGGGAATACCATTACGTTCATTCATAAGCTGGGTAACAGCTTTTACACCCGTGCCGGTAACAGATTGATAGGTTGAAACAACAATTCTTTTGACCTTGTATTTTTTGTGCAGCGGGTTAAGTGCAACAACCATTTGAATGGTTGAGCAATTCGGATTTGCTATAATTTTGTCACCCCGGCTTAGTTCCGAAGCATTGATTTCGGGAACAATCAGTTTTTTCCCGGGATCCATCCGCCAGGCAGAGGAGTTGTCTACTACAGTAATGCCTGCAGCTGCAAATAGTGGAGCCCACTGAAGAGATGTGCCGCCTCCTGCTGAAAAAAGAGCCAATGCCGGCTTTAAATGAATGGCAGTTTGCATATCCACCACCCGGTAAGATTTCCCTTTGAAAACAATCTCTTTTCCTACCGACTTTTCGGAGGCTACCGGAATAAGCTCGGTAACCGGGAAATTTCGTTCCTCCAGAATCTGAATCATTTTTGTTCCGACAAGGCCTGTTGCGCCCACCACTGCTACTCTCATGTTTTTGTTTTTTAGTTATTAAAAGATGTTTAAAACAAAAAAGCCTTTCAAAAGAAAGGCTCTGTTTTTATTTCAGGATGTGTGAATACATCAGATGCCTTTCCCTTTTGAGGTCGGTTTCTTATGCTTCATACATGTAATTGCTTGTGTGAACATCTCCGCAAAGATGAAACTTTTTTTCTTATAAAATAGAAAAGAAGGGAAAAAATCGGAAAACCGAACAAAACCGAACAAAACCGAAACAAAAGAATGCCCCTCACCTTGGTCAGGAATGGCTTGACAAGAGGATGATGTGAAGCTTAAATTTAAGCCGTTTGTTGATAGGATATGGGAAAGTGGCTTGCATTCTTATTTATAATGACGGGATTGAGCCTGGCAGGGCAGGAAATTACCGATGATTTTTCCGACGGGGATTTCAGCAATAATCCCTCCTGGAAGGGAGATTCTGCATTTTTTATTATAAATGCTTCATTCCAGTTACAATTGAAGGGAAATGGACCTGGAGTGAGCTCACTTGTCATTCCAAGCCCCTTTTCGAAATTGTGGAATAACGAATGGAGATTCTGGATTCGGGAGAACTTTTCCCCATCAGCAAGTAATTTTGGTCGCGTATACCTTGTGTCTGACAAGGATAGTCTGAAGGACAACCTGAATGGTTATTATCTCCAGTTTGGAGAAGCAGGAAGTAATGATGCAGTTGAGTTGTTCAGGCAATCGGGGTTGCAATCTCAATCGGTTTGCAGGGGGCTGGCGGGCCGGATAGCATCAGCATTTTCATTAGGTGTAAAAGTAACCCGCGATAGCACTGGCTTTTGGACTGTTTATATTGATCCCGCAGGCGGATCGAATTACCGCCGGGAGGCATCCGGTTTGGATACCTTGATAACAGTCGGTGCATTTTTTGGACTCATGTCCTCCTATACGACCTCGGATGAAACTAAATTTTATTGGGATGATTTCGCAATAAGAGTGGTTTTGGCAGACCATAGCCCCCCTCAATTGTCAGCTCTTGATGTTATTTCACCGGTCAGTCTGGATTTGCAATTCGATCAGGCGATGGATTCCATCACTACCGGAACGGTACTTAATTATTGGGTGGAACCGGATCTTGGTAACCCTGTTATAGCACTGGCAGATTCACAAACCCAAGGGCTTATCCATTTGCATTTTTTGCAACCAATCCAGAAAAACAGAACGTATACGATGCACGTCAGCGGGTTAAAAGACAAGAATGGAATACAAATGCAGCCGCAATTGAAAACGTTTGGAATTTTTATCCCAGGAAGCTTTGATGTTGTTATTAATGAAATCATGGCTAAGCCGACTCCTGCGGTTAACTTGCCTGAATGTGAGTATATTGAATTGTATAACCGGCAAAATTTTCCGGTTAACCTGGAAGGATGGACTCTGTCAACAGGCAAAAACAGCCATAAACTTTCCGGTATCCAGATTCAGCCCGATAGTTTTGTTGTACTGTGTTCAGCCTCATCTGCGATTCAATTTGGGACAGATTTGCCGGTGTATGGTGTTGTTGGGTTTCCTGCATTAAGTAACACGGGGGAGGAACTAAGCCTTGAAAATGATTCCGGACGAATTATATCCGAAGTCAATTACTCTGATACCTGGTTCAGAAATCCGGATAAAAGAGGCGGAGGCTGGTCTTTAGAGCAGATTGATCCTTCAAACCCCTGTGGAGGAGTCAGCAACTGGATCGATTCTCAAAACTCTAACGGGGGAACTCCTGGTAAGCGTAACTCTGTATTTACAGCGAATGCGGATCATTCACCACCCGAATTGGTAAGGGCATACGTGCTTTCGGTGGACTCCGTCTGTTTAGTGTTCAACGAACCTCTTGATACCAGTTCTGTTTTGTTGCCAGCGGATTACCAAATGGATAATGGAATCAATGTTCAATCCGTCTTTCCGGTAAAAAAAGAGTATAGAAACGTGGTTTTGTGTTTAAATACACCGCTTCAAAAAGGAATACGCTATACAATCACCATTCAGTCACGGATCAGTGATTGCGTTGGAAATCAAATTTTGCCAGGAAACTCTGCTCGGTTAGCTATTCCGGATAGTGCCTGTTACAGGGATGTGATTATTAATGAAATCCTCTCAGACCC
>DASYGQ010000067.1:0-24559 GCA_035999585.1 Bacteroidia bacterium
GCTGTATCCGAACTGAGAGAGAAACTGGTTGAAAAACTGTTCTCTGTACTCAATGGTAAAACTTCACAGGGTATAACCAATATCCTGAAAGAAGAAGTTGTTCCGAAGAGCACCAAGTTTACTCAGAAAATCCTTGAAAAGATCGACTACAGTACGGTGAATTCCAGCAAATGGACAACCGACAAAGAGACGAACGAGGATGTTAAAATGATGTTGCACAACTACAACATCAAGCATAACGACCTGCTCGGCATCAACAAACGCAAGAAGTTTGCGGTAACTGTAGGTGATGAATTACCTGCTGGTATTGTACAGCTTGCGAAAGTGTACATTGCCAAAAAGCGTAAGCTGAAAGTTGGGGATAAAATGGCAGGACGTCACGGTAACAAAGGTATTGTTGCCCGTATCGTTCGCGAAGAAGACATGCCTTTCCTGTCAGACGGAACGACTGTTGACATCGTGCTGAACCCACTGGGTGTACCTTCCCGTATGAACCTTGGTCAGATTTACGAAACTGTTCTTGCCTGGGCCGGTCAGAAACTGGGAATGAAATTCTCAACTCCTATTTTCGACGGTGCATCACTGGATGATATCAACAAATACACAGATGAAGCCAAACTGCCTCGCTTCGGACGCACATTCCTCTTCGACGGAGGAACAGGGCATCCATTCGACCAGCCGGCTACTGTAGGTATTATCTATATGCTGAAACTCGGGCACATGGTTGATGATAAAATGCACGCCCGTTCTATCGGTCCGTACTCTCTCATCACACAGCAACCTCTCGGCGGTAAAGCGCAGTTCGGTGGCCAGCGTTTTGGTGAGATGGAAGTATGGGCACTCGAAGCGTTCGGTGCGGCAAACATTCTGCAGGAGATCCTTACGATCAAATCGGATGATGTGGTTGGCAGAGCCAAAGCTTATGAAGCAATTGTTAAAGGAGAAAACATGCCAACACCTGGCATTCCTGAATCCTTCAACGTATTGATGCATGAGTTGAAAGGTCTCGCGCTGAACATTTCACTCGAATAGATTCTTCTCTGCCATGGCAGAGTATGAAATGCGGATCGGTTCATCAATTTAACATTTAAAAAATTAGAAATATGTCCTTCAGAAAAGATAGCAAACTCAAAAGCAACTTCTCTAAGATCATCATCAGCCTGGCTTCTCCGGAATCCATTCTGGAGAGATCAAGCGGAGAAGTGCTTAAGCCGGAGACCATCAACTATCGTACATACAAGCCTGAGAGAGACGGTTTGTTCTGCGAAAGAATCTTCGGTCCGGTTAAGGATTGGGAGTGTCATTGCGGTAAATACAAGCGTATCCGTTATAAGGGAATCGTTTGTGACCGTTGCGGTGTTGAAGTAACTGAGAAGAAAGTACGCCGCGAGCGTATGGGGCACATCAACCTCACCGTTCCTGTTGCACACATCTGGTATTTCCGTTCACTGCCAAACAAAATCGGTTACTTGCTGGGTCTGCCCACCAAGAAACTGGATATGGTCATCTATTACGAGCGTTACGTGGTTATCAATGCCGGCGTGAAAGCTGCAGATGGTGTACAATACCTCGATTTCCTGACAGAAGAACAATACCTCGAGATACTGGATACTCTTCCAAAAGACAACCAGCACCTCGATGATACGGATGCCAACAAGTTCGTTGCCAAAATGGGCGCCGAAGCTCTGGAAGAATTGCTCAAGCGTATCAAGCTTGATGAACTTTCCTACGAACTGCGTCACAAAGCAAACAACGAAACTTCTCAGCAACGTAAGAACGAGGCCCTCAAGCGCCTGCAGGTTGTGGAAGCTTTCCGCGCAGCCAACAAAAATGTACAGAACAATCCTGAATGGATGATCATAAAGGTGGTGCCTGTTATTCCGCCTGAACTGCGCCCACTCGTTCCCCTGGATGGCGGCCGTTTTGCCACCTCCGACCTGAACGATTTGTATCGCCGTGTTATCATCCGTAACAACCGTTTGAAGCGTCTGATCGAAATCAAAGCTCCTGATGTTATCCTGCGCAACGAGAAACGTATGCTTCAGGAAGCAGTGGATTCTCTGTTCGACAATTCACGTAAATCCAATGCTGTTAAAACGGAATCAAACCGTGCCCTCAAATCGCTTTCGGATTCTCTGAAAGGGAAACAAGGCCGCTTCCGTCAGAACTTACTTGGTAAACGTGTCGATTACTCCGCACGTTCCGTAATCGTCGTAGGTCCTGAATTGAAACTCCATGAGTGCGGTCTGCCTAAAGAAATGGCAGCCGAGCTCTTCAAACCATTTATTATCCGGAAGCTCATTGAGCGCGGCATTGTGAAAACGGTGAAATCTGCAAAGAAAATTGTAGACCGTAAAGATGCTGTTGTCTGGGACATTCTCGAGAATGTACTGAAAGGTCACCCGGTTCTTCTGAACCGTGCTCCAACACTGCACCGACTCGGTATCCAGGCTTTCCAGCCAAAACTGATTGAAGGTAAAGCAATCCAGCTTCACCCGCTCACTTGTACGGCCTTCAACGCCGACTTTGACGGTGACCAGATGGCGGTTCACGTTCCACTCGGACATGCTGCTATCCTTGAAGCACAAATGCTGATGCTTGCTTCACACAATATCCTGAACCCTGCCAATGGCGCACCGGTTACCGTTCCTTCACAGGACATGGTGCTCGGTCTTTATTACATCACCAAAGGCAAAAAGACAATGGGCGATACCGTTGTAAGAGGTGAAGGCCTAACATTCTATTCTTCCGACGAGGTAATCATTGCGCACAATGAGAACAAAGTTGATATGCACGCCTGGATCAAGGTGAGAATCGACAATCTGAAAGAGAATGGAAAACTCAGACCAGCCATCATTGAAACAACTGTAGGCCGCGTTATCTTTAACCAGGTTGTTCCGAAAGAAGCAGGTTATATCAATGAACTGCTCACTAAGAAATCCCTGCGTGACATCATCGGCGCTATCCTGAAAGAAACAGGTATGGCACGTACTGCACGCTTCCTCGACGATATCAAGGAAATCGGCTTTATGTCGGCATTCCGTGGTGGTCTTTCCTTTAACCTGGGCGACGTAATTGTTCCGGTTGATAAAGAAAAGATGATCGGCGAATCAAATGCTGAAGTGGATGAAGTGATGAACAACTACAACATGGGTTTCATCACCAACAATGAACGCTACAACCAGATCATCGACATCTGGACCCATACAACAGCACGTATCACCAAGAAAGTACTCGACCAGCTTGCTTCCGATAAACAGGGCTTCAACTCGGTTTACATGATGCTTGACTCCGGTGCCCGTGGATCCAAAGAACAGATCCGTCAGCTGGGTGGTATGCGCGGACTGATGGCCAAGCCACAGAAATCAGGATCGAGTGGAGGTGAGATTATCGAGAATCCGGTTATCTCCAACTTTAAAGAAGGTCTGTCCATCCTTGAGTACTTTATCTCTACTCACGGTGCACGTAAAGGTCTTGCCGATACGGCCCTGAAAACAGCCGATGCCGGTTACCTCACACGTCGTCTGGTAGACGTAGCACAGGACGTTGTTATCAACGAACTGGATTGTGGTACACTGCGCGGTCTGATCGCAACACCTCTCAAGAAAAACGATGAAGTTGTTGAAAGTCTGTATGACCGTATCCTTGGACGTACTGCTGTTCATGATGTATTCCACCCGCTTACCGGTGAAGTCATCATTGAAGCAGGAAGTGAAATAACCGAAGATTACGCTGCAACAATTGAGGATTCACCAATTGAATCGGTTGAAATCCGCTCCGTACTCACCTGCGAATCCCGCAATGGTGTATGTGCGAAATGCTACGGACGTAACTTGGCTACCGGAAGAATGGTACAGCTTGGTGAAGCAGTTGGTGTTATCGCTGCGCAGTCGATCGGTGAGCCTGGAACACAGCTTACACTGCGTACCTTCCACGTTGGTGGTACTGCATCCAATATCGCTGCATCTTCGAAGATCGAAGCCAAATACGATGGTATCGCTGAAATCGAAGAACTGCGTACAGTAAAACGTAAAAACAACGACGGCCAGACGGTTGAAGTAGTTATAGCACGTTCTGCTGAAATGAGAATCATCGATGCCAACACCCGCATCGTCCTCAATACAGGTAACATTCCTTACGGTTCACAGCTTTATATCAAAGCTGGCGACAAGGTGAAGAAAGGTCAGTTGCTTTGCGACTGGGATCCTTACAATGCCGTAATCGTTTCTGAATTCGCCGGTAAGATTGAGTTCGATAACGTTGAAGAAGGTATCACGTTCCGTGAAGAGTCTGACGAACAGACCGGCTTTAAGGAAAAGGTGATTATTGAAACAAAAGACAAAACCAAGAACCCTGCGATCAAGATTGTTACAGGCACCGGTAAAGACGTGCTGAAGAACTATAACATTCCGGTGGGCGCTCACGTTATCGTGAATCACGACCAGAAGATTGAAGCAGGTCAGATCCTTGTTAAGATCCCACGCTCACTTGGTAAATCAGGTGACATCACCGGTGGTCTGCCCCGTGTTACCGAGCTTTTCGAAGCACGTAACCCAAGCAACCCTGCTGTTGTTGCAGAAATCGATGGTATCGTTACATTTGGCAAGATCAAACGCGGTAACCGCGAAGTGCTTGTTGAATCACGTACCGGAGAACGCAAAACATACCTCGTGCCCCTTTCCAAACACATCCTTGTACAAGAGAATGACTTCATCAAAGCCGGTGAGTCACTGTCCGACGGCTCTATCAGCCCAACCGACATCCTCGCCATCAAAGGTCCTACTGCAGTGCAGGAATACCTGGTGAACGAAGTACAGGAAGTTTACCGTTTGCAGGGGGTGAAGATCAACGACAAACACTTTGAAGTCATCGTACGTCAAATGATGCGTAAGGTATATATCGAAGATCCAGGCGATACCATGTTCCTTGAGCAGCAGATCTCGAACAAATCCGATTTCATGGAAGAGAACGATAAGTTGTACGCCAAGAAAGTGGTAGCCGATCCAGGCGATTCAGAAGTGCTCAAAGCCGGACAGATCATCAGCGCGCGCAAACTTCGTGATGAAAACTCCATGCTGAAACGCAAAGACAAGAAACTGGTGGACGCCAGAGATGCTGTACCTGCTACATCTTCACAGATTCTGCAAGGTATTACCAGAGCTTCTCTGCAAACCAACAGCTTCATCTCTGCTGCATCCTTCCAGGAGACAACCAAGGTGCTGAACGAAGCAGCTGTAGCCGGAAAAGTGGATACACTGAACGGATTGAAGGAAAACGTGATCGTTGGTCACCTCATCCCAGCCGGTACCGGTCAGCGCGAGTTCGAAAAGATCATCGTTGGTTCGAAAGAAGAATACGACCGCCTCATGGCTTCCAAGAAAGAAGCTGAGATGGAAGAGCAGGATTAATCTGCTGATAGAATGATTGAGTTCAAAGGCCCCTTTTTAGGGGCCTTTGTGCTATACACACCTGGCGCTTCTCAATTTTAGAAATTTGTCCGCATGAATGCATATGACTTGCCTTTTAATCTTTTTCACGTTGTTAATTATCGAATCCCTAAGTATAAACACTTACCACTTCTGATTTTCCTTTCAAATCCGGCCGAATGCATGCCTGGATTCCTTATCTCCCTTTGCTGGCGGTCATTTCAGTTGGAATAGCCATTTCCGATTACTTAATATTCCACAAAAAAAATATGCAATGTGATACACGGCGCATGAAATTTTTATATAATAGCCAATTCTTAAAAAACCGACATTCATTAAAAACTACTGTATGAAGAAATATCTTACAATCAGCTTTCTGCTGCTTGCTTCCCTCATTTTTGCACAGGACCGGACATTGGTCGGCAAAATAACCGGAGCTTTCGATACCGCAGGATTGCCCGGTGTAACCATTGTTGTGAAAGGAACCGTCATTGCGACATCCAGTCAGGCCGATGGAACATTTAAAATCAAAGTGCCTGCGGGATCAAAAACGTTGGTCTTCTCATTTGTAGGAATGAAAACAAAAGAAGTGGAAATCGGAACCGCTGACATCATGCCCATCGAAATGGAGCCGGATGTGGTTAAGCTCAATGAGGTGGTCGTGACAGCCCTCGGTGTTTCCCGCGAAAAAAAATCACTTGGTTATTCCATCAGCGAAGTGAATGGAGAGGATGTCGCCCGCTCAGGTGAGCAGAACGTGATCGAAGGGCTTGCCGGTAAAGCTTCGGGTGTGCAGGTAATCGGCTCCTCCGGAACGCCGGGTGCTTCCAGTCGCATCCTGCTGAGAGGACCTCAGACCATTGAAGGCGAAACTCAGCCCTTGATTGTGGTGGATGGCATTCCGATCAATAACACAACGGAAGATCTTTTTCAAAGCGACCCGGAAGGGGGTGTCAACAATTCGAACCGTGCACTGGATATCAACCCGGATGATATCGAATCTGTTTCTATCCTGAAAGGGCCTGCCGCTGCCGCTTTATATGGATCAAGGGCTGGTGCCGGCGTTATTATGTATACCACCAAAAAGGGAAAATATAAAACAGGTCTTGGGGTGACCTACGGAAGTTCTGCGGAAATCCTTCAGGTAAGCAAACTGCCCCAGCAGCAAAACACATATGCTCAGGGTGATTATGTAAACGGTGTGCCAACCTATATAACGGCAGGGCAGGGGCCTGATGGACGTTCACTGGGCGGAACACCGGATTCTTGGGGTCCTGCAATCTCAAGCCTGGCCTCACAGGGCGTTAAAAAATACGACAATACCGGAAAGTTTTTTCAAACAGGAAGCACGTTCACAAACAACTTGGCCGTTACAGGCGGTACCGAGACAACACGTTTCCGCCTCGCACTGGCTAACACCAATAATACGGGTGTTATTCCGAATACTTCGTTGAAACGAAACAACATCACCCTTTCCGGGGAACACCGGATTACTGATCAGTTATCCGTAAACGCATCCTTCAATTATGCCAACACGGCTACCCAGCTTCCTCAGCAAGGCAGTAACTTGTCGGGTGTGATGCTGGGTCTCATGCGCGCTCCGGCCAGTTTCGATCTGAGTAATTATCAGTTCAGCAACGGATATAACCGTACCTATAATGACATATACGACAATCCCTATTTTACAATATATAAAAATCTGTTCAACTCAACTGTCAACCGAATCATCACGAATCTTGGCCTTGAATATAAACCTTTGAGCTGGCTGGGAATTACATACAGGTTGGGAGTGGACCATTCCAGTGATTACCGCCGGCAGATTTATGCGATCTCCTCTCTGGGCGATGTCAACTCAACTGGAAACGGCCAGGTGGGGTATGCTACTGCCAATACACTGCAAGTCTATTCCGACCTGATTGCCACGGCAAAAAAATCATTTGGTGAAAATGTCCATTCAAGCTTGAGCCTGGGTAATAACATCTGGAACCATAGTTACCAAAGTACATTGGCTCGTGGATCGGGACTAACCATACCGGATTTTTATAACCTGTCCAATGCATCTCAGTTATATTCCAGTAACAGGGAAGAATATCAGCGGAGTTATGCCTATTTCTTTGATGCAAATGCCGATTATAAAAGCATGGTCTTTATAGGAGTTACAGGCCGTAATGAATGGGCTTCCACCTTCGGTGCTAATAATAATAGTTTTTTCTACCCTAGCATCCATGCATCGGTTGTGCTGAGCGAGATGGTTAAATTGCCGAAATGGTTCAGCTTTGCCAAGCTGAGAGCAGCCTATGCCCAATCAGGCACTGCAGCTCAGATATACAGCAATCACACCTATTATGCACAACCCAGCTTTGCGGATGGATTCACCAACGGAAATGGATTTCCTTTCGGAGGCATGAATGGCATGGGTGTGAATACGACAATGGGAAATCCAAATCTTAAACCGGAGCGGCTGACCGGGCAGGAATACGGTATGGACATGCGTTTTTTTGAAGGCCGCCTGAACCTCGATCTTACATATTATTACCAATTGTCGACCGATGTCTTGCTAAGCCTGCCGATCGCACCCAGCTCGGGCTACCAGTTTATTTATGACAATGCCGGTGAGCTGCTGAATAAGGGCTTTGAAATTCAGGCAGGGGGAAGTCCTGTTAAAACAAAGAACTTCAGCTGGGAAATCGCTCTCACCTGGTCAAAGAATGTGTCGAAGGTGCTGAAACTGGCACCCGGAGTAGATGCATACCCCGTTCCAGGCGGCGCGCAGGAGGCCTATGCCATTGCGGGACAGCCCTACGGTGTTTTGTATGGAACAAAATGGCAGCGCACCGGCGACGGAAAGCTGATCATTGATCCATCTACAGGACTGCCTTATGTGGATCCGCAGAATGGTGTGCTAGGCAATCCCTATCCCGATTGGATAAGCGGCATTCGGAATACGTTCCGGTATAAGAAATGGTCATTCACATTTCTTTGGGATATCAAAAAAGGCGGTATGATGTGGAATGGGACCTACGGCCGGATGAACCACATTGGAACAAGCAAGGAGTCGGAGGACAGAAACAGGACATTCCTTATAGACGGTGTGATAGCATCCGGAATTAATAGCCAGGGATATGCCATTCCTACCTCCACACCGAATACCAAACCGGTGAGTGGTTATGACTATTGGAACTCTTATAAGGGCGATGGGTCCAATTCAGCTCTCGAAAATTCCATTCAGGATGGGGGTTGGGTCAGATTAAGAGACGTGATTCTGAGCTACCACTGGGATGTGAAGACGAACAAATATCGTCTGAAGTATATCGATTTCACCGTTACAGGAAGAAACCTGCTTTTATTCACGAAATATACCGGTGTTGATCCTGAAACAAGCCTTACAGGTGCCGGATCGAACACCATTGGGACCGATTGGTTTAATAACCCCGGCACACGATCTTATTTATTTGGCATCAAGGCCGGATTCTAAATTTATAAAAACCTTATTTTCCGAAAGATGAAAACGATAAAACAAATTGTTCAGGTGGGTTTGATGCTGCTGCTTTTGAGTCCAGCAGTATCCTGTAAAAAATACCTCAGTGATGTGGAGGTCAATCCGAATAAACCGGAGGGGGCGACCTCTGCTTTGTTGTTAAGCACGGTAGAAGTAGGAACCTTTGATAATTATACCGGTTCCTGTTCCCGCCGGTGTGCAGTGCTTACCCAGCATTGTACAGGTGTTCTGTTTTACTACCTGAGCATCAATAACTACAGCATTCTGGAAGCCGATGTTCAGAAAGACTGGAACAATCTGTACTCCGGTACAATGATGAATGCCCAGGTATTGGCCGATACGTATGGAAATGCCTGTCCGTATTACAGAGGTATGGCAAAAGTGCTGAAGGCAATGAATCTGGGACTTACAACGGATATGTGGGGTGATGTTCCTAACCGCCAGGCTTTTCAGGGGAACGTAAACAAGACACCCGTTTTTGACCCACAACAGCTTGTTTTGAGCGATATTCAGACGATGCTGAATGAGGCCATCAGTGACCTGAAGCGCCCTTCATCTTCCAATCTGACTCTTCCTGGAAATGATGATTTCATTTACACCGGTCAAATTCAATCTTGGATTGCAGCTGCATGGGTACTGAAAGCTCGTTATGCAAATCACCTGAGCAAGCGAAGTTCAAGCCAGAGCGCCCTGGACGCCATTAGCTATCTCGATAGTGCCTATGCCAATGGATTTACGTCATCCGCTGCCGACATGACTACAAAATTCGGAGCTGGAACAACAGAAATCAATCAGTGGCAAAGTTTTCAGAACCAGTGGGGAGGTTATGTGAAAATGGGAAAGAATCTGGTGGACATCATGGTGGCCAATGCAGACCCCAGACTGCCGTTTTATTCAGATACAGTGGCTGGTGGCACCTATGCAGGAGCTCCGCCTGATAATCCTGCGGCTACAGCCTCCAATATTGGAGCCTATCCGACTCAGATTCACTTACCTCTTGTGAGTTACGTGGAGGCTAAATTTATTGAAGCGGAATGTCAGCTCCGGCTGGGGCATATCAATGAAGCCGCTGCTGCTCACAATCTGGCAGTCAAAGCATCCATTCTAAATATAACAGGCGCGACTTCTCCGGTTTACGAAGCGGCACATGCCTCCGAAACCGCAGGAAGCATCACACTTGCGAAAATAATGACTGAGAAATATGTGGCTTCCTTTACTCAGGTGGAATCCTGGTCCGACTGGAGGAGAACAGACCTGCCGGCATTGGTTACGAACCCGAAAGGAGTGGTGTCTGGTATTCCCCGCATTTTGCCAACCCCTAGGGATGAGCGACTTTACAATCCCGGAGTTCACCTGGTGGAAAACGTCCTGACTCATGTGTGGTGGGATTTATAAAAAAATGTTTTGGACTGTTTATGGTTATCCCTCTTAACCAGATTCGATCGTGTGATCTCCAGTTACGACCTCTGGTTTTTTAGTACCTCCAGCGCCTCCCGGTAAACCGGGAGGCGCTCTTGCTCTATATTGAGTTCCTGTTGTTATATCTGGAGTCTCTCCTGCAATACCTTGTGTTTTTTGTCTATCGCGAGACTTGTTTTGTGTTTCGATAATAAACGTTCCATTTCTTAAAATAGAAAGGTTTAAATGAAAAAACGATTTGCTTTTGAACCTCATTTTGAAGACCTTCGGGTGGAACTGATCATCTGAAATGACAGATCCTGATTGACAAATGGATGCAATGAAGCCCCTATACGGCTTGGTTATTTGCGGGGGCGAAAGCTCCCGGATGGGCCGTGATAAAAGCCTGATTGAATATTACGGCAAGCCGCAGCGTAATCATATCTATGAGATGCTGGCCCCCCTTTGCGAAAAAGTTTTTATTTCCTGCAATAAAAGGCAGGCGAGCACCCTTCTTAACTATCCAATTATAACAGATGCAGACCATTATCAAGGCATTGGCCCGATGGCTTCTCTGCTCAGTGCTTTTGAGCATTATCCGGATGCTAATTTTCTCCTTGTTGCCTGTGATTACCCTTTACTGACATCAGCCGACTTAAGCCTTCTGCTTGAAGCCTGGGATCTATCGCACGAGGCCCTGACCTTTTTTAATCAGCGAAGCGGATTTGCCGAACCTTTGCTGGGGATTTATTCTGCCTGCTGCTATCCGGCGCTACTTGAACAATTCAGGTCTGGAAACCATTCACTGCAGGAATTTCTGAGGCATTCGGCCGCCCGTCAGATTGTCGCCCCATTCCCCGAAAATGTATCCAGCACGGATACTCCGGAGGCATACGAGGCGGCCATTCTTCAGCTGAAGAAAAAAAGGAGCTGAAATGCCTTTTTCGGTTCTCAGATCGCCGCCAAACACTTATATTTATATACATGTTACGCCCCTCTGTTGCAGCCGTTCAGGTTCGGAAAATATCCCCGGCCCCTAGTGTATTCGCCGATGACCTTTTGGCTGCGGAAGAGCCCATGGAGATACGCCTTGGCTTTGGACCGAGAGAATTACGTGCCCAGAAAAGTATTGCCGTAACCATGCGCACACCCGGAATGGATTTTGAGCTTGCTCTTGGATTCCTGTTTACGGAAGGCATCATCACTCATTATTCGGATGTGCTCCAAATTAAATATTGCTCCGAAGCAGGCACACTTGAGAACAGAGGAAATATTGTGCAGGTAGAGCTGAAAGAAGAAATTGAGCCCGAGCTCAGCAAGATGGAACGAAATTTTTATACCAGCTCCAGTTGCGGTGTGTGTGGAAAGGCTTCCATCGAATCCATCCGCACGACCGGTTCTGTACTTCATTCGCTTTCGGCTTTAAAAGTATCAAAGGCCATTATACTTTCTCTGCCTGATAAACTCAGGGAGAAGCAAGCCGTGTTTCAACATACCGGAGGCTTACATGCCTGCGCCTTGTTTGATAACATGGGAAACTTGCTTTTTTTATGCGAAGACGTGGGACGGCATAATGCCTTAGACAAATTGATTGGCACCGCCTTGATATCCGGTAGCGGTCAACTTAGTCAGTCGATACTGTTGCTCAGCGGCCGGGCTAGTTTTGAGCTTATCCAAAAAGCCGCCATGGCAGGAATTCCGCTTGTTTGTGCTGTAGGAGCGCCATCCAGTCTCGCCGTGGAAACAGCGAAGGCTTTTGGAATTACCCTCCTCGGGTTTTTGAGGGAAAACAGATTCAATATCTATACAGATGATCAACAAATGCTGATTCAAATCCAATGAAACTGAGAATCAAAGGAAATTCGCTGCGAATGCGTGTGTCTAAAAGCGAATTGGAATTGTTTGCTAAACAAGACTGGCTGGAGGAGCGTATTGAGTTCGGGACAAGTTGCCTCATCTACCGTTTGGAATCCAATCAACGGGCTAACATGCTGAGTGCAGAAATGGTTGCAAATAAAATCACGGTGCGACTTCCTGATGCTATGAAAAAGGAATGGACCGGATCAGATGTTGTTGGTTTTGAAAATAAGATCAACACTCAAAATGGGAAGACTTTATCCATACTCATTGAAAAAGATTTTGTCTGCATCGATAATTCGATGGAAGACCAAAGTGATAACTTCCCGAATCCAAAATCTGTTTGTTGAATGTTAAAATTCTTTTCAATCAAATGAATAACGCAAGGCAAGGCGAACAGAATCTTAAGGATGTAAATGAACAGCACGGCAAGAACTTGCCAAACCCCGAAAACCCGGAGTTGTTTACCGGCCTGAAGCTGTCTTCGCTTCCTCCGGTGGCAGCGGGTATTCCGGCCGTGCTTTCTTCTGCCAGTCACATTCTTCAGGAAATGGGACCTGGGCGCGGCCTGAAGGCGCTTTCCAAATTAAATCAGAAAGATGGTTATGATTGCCCAGGCTGTGCATGGCCTGACCCCGATGATGACCGATCCCGGATTGCGGAATATTGCGAGAACGGAGCCAAAGCCATCGCAGAGGAGGCAACAAGTAAGAAACTGACTTCTGAATTCTTTGCAAAAAATTCAGTGGCCGAGCTCTCTTTGCTGGATGATTTTCACATCGGGAAAAAGGGACGGCTTGCTCAGCCTATGTATCTTCCCAAAGATGCAACGCATTATCAGCCCATAAGCTGGGAAAATGCGTTTGGGCTGATAGCAAAACACCTGAAGGCTTTGCCATCCTCGGATGAAGCTGTTTTTTATACATCCGGTCGTACAAGCAATGAAGCTGCTTTTCTCTATCAGCTTTTTGTTCGCCAATATGGAACCAATAATCTGCCCGATTGCAGTAATATGTGCCATGAAAGCAGCGGTGTGGCTTTGACAGAAAGTCTTGGAATGGGAAAAGGCTCTGTCACCCTGGAAGATTTTTACGAAGCTGAAGCCATCATCATTCTTGGACAGAATCCTGGTACCAATCATCCTCGGATGCTCAGCGCTTTGCAAAAAGCAAAAGCGAAGGGTTGTACTATTATTTCGATCAACCCTTTGCGTGAGACGGGATTGCTGGCCTTCAATAACCCTCAAACCGTGAACGGTGTCCTGGGAATAAAAGCACAACTGACTGATATTTTCCTTCAGGTGAAAATAAATGGCGATCTGGCATTGCTGAAAGCCATTGAAAAGCTGTTGCTGGAAGAAGAACGTGTATACCCCGGTACTATTTTCGATCTCGACTTTATCAGAGAACATACAAGGGGATATCATGAACTTATTGAATCCCTTCAAACGCATTCTCTTTTGGAGTTGTCGGAAGCCGCTGGTATATCCGTGGATCAGATTCGCGAGACGGCAAATGCTCTCAAACATAAGAAGAAGATTATCGCCTGCTGGGCCATGGGACTTACGCAGCATAAGAATGCTGTGGATACAATCCGGGAAGTGGTGAATCTGCTCTTGCTGAAAGGCAGCATTGGTAAACCGGGGGCAGGAACATGTCCGGTAAGGGGCCACAGCAATGTGCAGGGCGACCGCACAATGGGGATTTATGAAAAGCCTTCGGATTTGTTTTTGGATAAGCTTCAACAAGTATTCAAATTTGATCCACCCCGCAAACCTGGACTGGATGTCGTCGAGTCCATTCACGCCATGCACGATGGAAAGGTGGGAGTGTTCATAGCCATGGGCGGAAACTTCCTGTCGGCCACACCGGATACTGCCTATACTGCCGACGCACTCCGCAAGTGCAAGTTAACAGTACAAATATCCACCAAGCTCAACCGAAGCCATTTGATAACCGCAGAAGAAGCCTTGATTCTTCCAACATTTGGCCGGAGCGATCAGGATATTGTTAATGGAGAGGAGCAGATTGTCAGCTGTGAAAATTCAATGGGGGTGGTTCAAATGAGTAAAGGGAACCTGAAACCGGTTTCGACAGATTTACTCAGCGAATCAGTCATTGTATCCCGATTGGCGCAAGCCGTTTTCGGATCAGATTCGGGTATTGAATGGAAGAAATACGAAACGCATTATGATCATATACGGAAGGATATTGAACGCACAATACCTGGGTTTGAAGATTACAATGAACGAGTAAGGATTCCGGGAGGCTTTTACCTGCCGAATGCTTCCCGAAAAGGAACATTTATCACCCCATCCGGGAAAGCCTGTTTCAGTGTCACCCAAGTCCCCGAGCACAAGCTTGAAGCTGATGAACTGATGATGATGACGATACGCAGTCACGATCAGTTCAACACTACTATTTATGGTTTAAACGATCGTTACCGCGGCATTTCCAACGAGAGGCGTGTCATCTTTATGAACGAACGGGATATCGCGCTTCGTGGACTTCAAGCAGGTGATGTGGTTGATCTCGTGAATAATTATGGAGGCGTTCAACGGATTGCACGAAAATTCATTGTGATTGCGTTCAATATCCCGGAGAGTTGCACTGCGACTTATTTTCCTGAAACAAATGTGCTCATACCTATCGGCAGTGTCGCGGAAAAAAGCAATACTCCTACGAGTAAGCTCGTAATAATAAGAATAGTCAGGCATCATTCGGAAATAGTTTCTAAACCTCACATGAAGAAAACTCAATAGAAAAGGTAAGGTGGAATCTGGACAAACGAATTATATCTATGCTGACGGCCTGGAAACCGACCGTCTCCGCACGCGCTTTCTGACAAGGGATGACGAAGAGCCCTGGATTGAATTTTTCAAAGAAAAAGAAACAACAGAATTCATGCCTTTGTTTCATACACTAACACCTGAGACCAGTTCAAAAACCTGGCTCGACTGGCAATTAAACCGGTATGCTGCCGGAAAGCTCGGACTCCAGGCCTTGATCGATAAACACAGCAATCAATTGATTGGTCATTGTGGATTGCTCACGCAAACTATTGAAGGGAAAGGTGAGTTGGAAGTAGGGTATCACATTCTGAAAAGGCACTGGGGGAATGGATATGCAACGGAAGCCGCTAAAAGATTTATCGACTATGCGTTTGAAAGCAATCTGGTGACGTCTCTTATTTCAATTATCGACATTGGAAATGTGAGATCCCAAAGAGTTGCAAACAAGAATGGCCTAACCCTTGAAAAGAAGGTGCTCTGGAATGATAAGGACATGTACCTTTATAGAATTCGAGCCTGAGTTTTAAAAATACCGTCAGCACTCGGTTATATTTACCGCAACAGCCAGACCTCCCTCAGAAGTTTCTTTGTATTTGGTATTCATATCCCTGGCTGTATCCCACATGGTCTGAATAACTGCATCAAGGCTTACTTTCGCGGCTGCAGGATCGCTCTCAAGCGCAATGTTGGAAGCCGTGATGGCTTTGATTGCTCCCATAGTATTGCGTTCGATGCAGGGGATCTGCACGAGCCCGCCGATGGGATCACAGGTAAGGCCCAGATGATGTTCCATTGCTATTTCACTTGCCATCAATACCTGAGCCGGGGAACCGTTAGAGCATTCGGTCAGTGCAGCCGCAGCCATAGCGGATGAAACGCCGATTTCAGCCTGACAGCCACCCATGGCAGCTGAAATTGTGGCGTTTTTCTTGAATAAGGTTCCGATTTCGCCTGCTGTAAGGATAAAGCGTATGATCTTTTCTCCGTCAAAGTCCTTGATGAAACAATAGGCATACATCAGTACGGCCGGTATAACGCCAGCTGCTCCATTCGTTGGGGCTGTTACTATTCTTCCGAAAGAGGCATTTTCTTCATTGACGGCCAATGCGAAGCATGATATCCATTTGTTTATTTTATTGAAATCGTGGTTCTCTTTCTGTAATATTGAAATCCACTCATCCACATTTTCGTAAACCTTGCCTTCCATCAGGTGTTTGTTGAGATCGAAGGCCCTTCTTTTCACATGAAGGCCTCCGGGAAGAATTCCGCTTTTGTGAATTCCCCTGTAAATGCATTCTTTCATTTCTTGCCAGAGCAGAAGTGCCTGTTTCCGGATCTCTTCTTTGGTACGCCAAGCTTGTTCGTTCAAGTATATAAGGTCTGATACACCAATGCCCAGTTTGGCGCAGTTGGAAGCTATATTGGCGGCGTGGTGGCAGGGGTATGGAGTCACAATAGCATGATCCCGGATGCTGTTTTCGTTTTCAGTAGCTACAAAGCCTCCGCCAAGGGAATAGTATTTTCTTTCTATTTCAGTGCCGTTTTTCATTCTCGCCTGGAAACTCATGCCATTGGCGTGAAAAGGTAGGGCGCGCGTGTAGTCAAAAATCAAATCCTTCCTGTAATCAAAGGGTATCGGATATTTTTGTTTCAGTACTATTTTTCTTTCTGCTTTTATCTTATCCGTTTTTTCCGGAATGGTATTTGTGTCGATCTTTGTAAAATCCTCGCCGCTAAGACCCATCAGAATAGCAACGTCTGTTCCATGTCCCAGTCCTGTTTTAGCCAGTGAACCATACAGGGTAACCTTCAAAGCAGCAACTTCCGGCAGATATTTTTGTTTTTCAAGATCCCGCAGAAACATGTCGGCAGCATTCCAGGGGCCCATGGTGTGAGAACTGGAAGGGCCGATTCCTATTTTGATAATTTCAAATGCACTGATGGATTCCATGTTTTTGATGTTAGAACCGTTTGTATCCTTTTGGAAAAACGGAATGATTTCACAAAGTTTGTCTTGTTTCGGCATTTCCTGATCTATCCTGCTGCAACGATTCTTTTGGAATTCTCAACCACACCATGAAGCCTGGGGTTTGATGGGAGCTTTATACCTACAATAAGCACATCGTCGCGCTGGGATTCTTTGCCTTTCCAGTTCTGGAATTCATCGTTAAGTTTCTTTTTTTGCTCATCACAGGGAAGCGCCGATATTTCTTTTAACAGCAGGTGAAACCGACCAAGCATGAATTTACGGCATTGCGGTCCGCCTTTCTGATCTGCGAACCCATCGGTGAACAGATAAACTGTGTCGTTAGCCAGCAGGCTGATGGTATATTCACGGAATGGGTATCCTTCCTCATCGCCAATCGATCGCTTGTCCACCGGAAAGGTTCTGACTTCTTCGGCGCAGGCAATGCAAATGCCATTTCTGGCGCCTGCATATGTAAGTATGCTTGCTTTGACATTGAATTTGCAGAGGGTAATATCCATACCATCTGTTGAACCGCTATTGCTGTTCTTTGCCAGCTTGGCAATAATTTCATTGTTAATGGTCTGTAGGATCAAACCTGGTTGCCGGAGCCCTTTATCTTTCAATGCATATTCCAGCATGTCGTACCCCAACATGCTCATCATTGCCCCGGGAACACCGTGTCCGGTGCAATCAACCACAGCAAAAAACAAATCATCTCCGTCTTTGAATCTCCAGTAGAAGTCACCGCTAACAATATCTTTGGGAGCATAATAGATAAAATAATCTTTCACTTCCCCGGCCTCAAACAAACGGGAAGGTAAAATGGCTTCCTGAATACGTTTGGCATACTGGATGCTATCTGTAATGTGCCGGTTTTTCTCTTCGACAAGTTCTTTCTGATGTTCAATGATTTTGTTTTTCTTTTCAAGCTGGGTATTTGCTTTTTGCTTTTGCAGGCTTCCCCTGTAAATCAAGGCCCCAAGGCATAATACCAGTAATAAGACCGAACTGATAAAATAAATGATGATTCGCTGCCTCAGTCTTGATCCGGCTATAACGGCATCCTTTCTTTCCTGTTCAGCTTTCATAAGTGCGGCCTTTTTTTCGTATTCAAACGCCATCGCCTTTTTGCCGGCTTCCAGTGTATTGTCGATATTGGCAACGCTGTCTTTGGCCGCAGAATATTTTTGGAAATGGACAAGTGACTTGTCAAACATTTTCTTTTTTGCATACAACTCACTAAGCAGTTTGTGGTGTTGCTTTTGGGTGTCCAATGCTCCGATGCTGTCGGCCAATGCCAGAGCCCTCAGCAGATTCTTTTCAGCGTCCTCGTATTTTCCCTGAGTTATTTGAATCGCAGCTATATCGCCCAGCCAGGATGAAAAGTCTGATTTGTATCCAAGCTCTTTGCTTAGTTTCAATGCTTTCTCATAATAGGTAAGAGCATTCGGATATTTTACCCGGAGTGCATACTCCTTTGAGCCTTTCGCAAAAGCAGAATCACCCTGGGCCATGTAAATGTCGCCAACAGCGGCATATCCTGTTGCAAGGCCTTTTTTATCACGTAAATCTTTTCGAATATGAAGGGCCCAGAGATTGTAATTGAGGGCTTTCATTGATTCGCCGAGCCCGTTGTAAGCTGTTCCTATGATTCCCAGTATCCGGGCAATTTCATATTTGTTCCCTAGAGCCTGTACCAGTTTCAAAGCTTTAAAGCCAAAGTCAAGACCTTCTGAATATTTTTTTTGACTCATGTAAACAACACTGATATTTCCCTGGGTTCTTGCAAGGCCTTCCTGATCTTTCAGCTCTTCTTCCAGTTTAATCGCCTTAAAATCATAATCCAGAGCTTTGAGATAATCGCCTTTGTCGCAGAACACAACACCCATATTATTTAATGTTCGAAGAATGCCAGCTTTGTCTTTCAAAGCCACAAACATATCCATGGTACGGTTATAGTAATCAAGAGCTTTGTTGTAATTTCCCTGATCAGCGTATAAAATGCCAAGGTTCCCGGCCAGACGCGATATCTCTTTTTTGTTGCCGATGCTTTCCGCAAGTTTCACGGCCTGTTGCTCATAGTCAAGGGCTTTGGGGTAGTCGCTCAGGTTCCAGTAACTAAGTCCGATATCCCCGAGTGTCCCACATCTCAGTTTTTCGTTCCCCGTTTTTTCACTGAGTACCAACGCTTTTATCAGGTATCCGAGTGCAGCCCGGTAATCATTTTTACCCTCCATGACCCCGCCTAACCGGTAATTGATGATTGCCAGTTTTTTTGTTTTGAAAGGGACTTTCAGAACGTACACAGAATCGTCCTCTGTGATTTCTTCAGGAATTTCGTCGGGTAAACTCTCCGCTATGCTAAGGGCTTTATTCAGTAAAAGAAGGGCAGAGTCCGGATTTCTCCGGCTTAATTTACCGCCAAGTATAATGTATGCATTCAGGTTATTTGTATCGCCCTTTGCAAGATGAATGATCCGGATCAGCGAGTCGCTGTTGTAATTTTGAGCGTGACAGTTTCTCCTTCCAATCAGAAGGGCTGCCAGAGTCATGCAGAGAAAAAATTTTGTTTTCATACTCATCCGGCTTTGGGCCGGGCATGCAATGTGAAGGAACTAATCAACAGAAAGATAACAAAAATTAAAATATCTTCCGCTCTGAATCGTCTGCAATTAAACAAGGTAAGCTATGACAATCAAAGCGGTCATTTTGGTTCCTCGGGCATGATCGGCATGGGCTTGCTTTTCGAGTGCCTCAATAGTGCAGAAGCATCATCGATCCTGGTTATTAACAGGCATCCCCTCGGTATATCCCATCCGAAACTTGAAGAAGTTGTCCTCCGTAATTTCTCGGATTTGCCTCCCAAAGCAAGTTATTTGCGGAATACAATACATGTTATTTCTGTCTCGGGGTATCTGCCGCTGGACTTACAGAGGCTGAATATAGCAGGACGACTTTTGATCTGACTCTTTCGGTTGCCAAAACACTTCTTCTGGCCAACAAAGACTATACCTTCTGTTATGTATCCGGCGCAGGGACAAACAGCACCGAAACAGGTCGAATAATGTGGGCCAGGGTGAAGGGGAAGACCGAAAATGCACTTCTGGCTATACCTTTCCATAAAGTATATATGGTGCGACCTGGTTATATTCAGCCGCTAAAAGGCCTCCGCTCCAGAACCTCCTGGTACAATTTCATGTATACACTGCTCAAACCGCTGTATTATCTGCTAAAACCCTTTGACGGATTGGTTACAGACACGGAATCCTTAGGGAAGGCCATGATTAGCATTGCATCGAAAGGCTCCGATAAACGCATTCTTGAGATGAAGGATATCAGTCCAGCAAGTAAATCCTAAACAAAAACTCACATTTTTTTTAAAAAGCAGGTCTTTAGAACCATATGGGTTTTCTCAACACGGCCTTCGATTTCTTCTTCGTTTTCGGTCAGCTTGATACCCTTAACAACGGTACCCCTTTTTATGATTCCTGAGCCACCTCTGACTTTCAGGTCTTTGATGACTGTTACAGAGTCGCCCTCGTTGAGTGCTGTTCCATTACTATCGCGTACATTTAGTTCCATGTTGAATTTTTAGGATGAGCCTAAATTACTTGAAATTAGCACAGAATCCTTCTTTGGACGATTTATTAAGGGCCCATAAAAAAGCTTTATCTTTATATACAATTAAGAACAACAGGATTTTTTTTAACAACTATTATTATGAGCGAAGAACAAGTCAACCCCAATCAGCTTAACATAGAGCTCAGCGAGGAAGTTGCTGAAGGCATTTATTCCAACCTGGCCATTATCACACACTCCACATCCGAATTTGTCATCGACTTTATTAAGATGATGCCCGGAGTCCCCAAAGCGAAGGTGAAATCCCGCATTGTACTGACTCCTCAACATGCCAAACGTTTGTACAAGGCAATGAAAGACAATATCGCCAAGTTCGAACAGGTTAATGGGCCCATCAAAGACACGGAGGTGCCCAATGCCCTGCCTTTAAATTTCGGCGGCCCTACAGCACAGGCCTGATCATTTTTCTTTTTGCCGGAATCCTTCTCGGAGTTTATTCATGGCTTCCCTGATTTCGGTATTGCAGAGGTTCCCCATACTTCCTGCATGCCTGTGTTTCATTGGAGCTGAATAAGCAAATGTGCCTCCTGAAATTTCACGACCAATTTTTTGATAGGCTTCGCGAAAGGGCGTGCCGTTCAATACTTCCTTATTGACGGCTTCCACACTCCAGAGGTATTTGTACTTTTCATCACTCAAAATATCTTTTTTTACTTCCACCTGCCGGATCATAAATTCTGCCATATTAAGGCAGTCTCCCAATTCACGGAATGCCGGAAAAAGGCATTCTTTGCTGAGTTGTAAATCACGGTGATACCCGGAAGGAAGGTTGTTGATAATGAGAGTTAGCTCGTTCGGCAAAGCCTGTATCCTGTTGCACTTCCCCCGGATCAGTTCAAACACATCCGGATTTTTTTTATGCGGCATGATGCTGCTTCCTGTGCTCAGGTGATCGGGAAAAGAGATGAACCCGAAGTTTTGGCTCAGGTAAAGGCATACATCGTAGGCAAGCTTTGAAAGTGTTCCTGCAATACAGGCTAGGCCCATAGCCGTTGCCTTTTCGGTTTTCCCCCGGCTCATCTGTGCATATACAACGTTATAGTTGAGCGTATCAAGCCCCAAAAGATTTGTTGTCAGCTCCCGGTCGAGAGGGAAAGAAGAGCCGAAGCCTGCCCCGGAACCCAATGGGTTCTTTCCGGCAATGCGGTAAGAGGCCAGCAGCATTTCCAGGTCGTCCACCAGGCTTTCGGCATAAGCACCGAACCAAAGGCCGAAGGAGGATGGCATAGCTACCTGAAAATGGGTATAACCGGGCAGCAAGGTGTTTTTATGCGTTTCGCTGAGGAGTTGCAAGGTGTTGAAAAGGTGATCGGTTTTTTCGACGATCTTTTCTGTTTCGCTCCGGATGTACAACTTGATATCCAGCAATACCTGATCATTCCTGGACCGGCCACTGTGGATCTTCTTGCCTGCATCTCCGATGCGTTGTGTAAGCATGTGTTCAACCTGGGAATGCACATCTTCAATACCTTCTTCTATTTGAAAATTCCCGGCTTTTACTTCCCGCTGGATATCCTTCAGTTCGGTTTCAATCAGGCAAAATTCATCTTTTGTCAGAAGCCGTATTTCCAGAAGCATCCTTGCATGGGCCAGCGATCCTTTAATGTCGGCTTCGGCCAGCAGCAAATCAAATTCTTTGTCCTTCCCCGCGGTAAACGACTCAATGAGTTGAGTGTGTTTATTGCTGAGTGTGTGTTCCTTTTCCCAGAGTTTCATGTGTTTGTTTATGAATGTAAGACCTGATCCAGCATTTTTATGTAGATATCAATTCCTTCCTGTATTTCTTTTATATAAATGAATTCGTCCGCAGCATGCGACCGGGCCGAATCACCCGGCCCTATTTTCAGGCTCGGGCCCGGAAACAAGGCCTGATCAGAGGTTGTGGGTGATCCGTATGTTTTCCTTCCCAACTTCAGCCCCGCCCGGACAATGGGGTGATCAGCAGCAATGAACGAGGGCCTGAGTCTGACAGAACGTGGCGTGACTTTCGATTTTACATGCTGCTTCACCGTTTCCAGGATTTCGTCATGGGTGTACATTTCGTTCAAACGAACATCCACAGTGAACAGGCACTCGGCAGGAACAACATTGTGCTGGCTTCCGGCTTTTACCATCGTGACACTCATTTTAACGGGTCCTAACCAGGCTGATTTTTTCGAAAATCGATAACTCCTGAACCATTGCATATCCTCCACAGCCTCATAAATGGCATTGATGCCTTCTTCCCGAGCCGCATGCCCGGCTACTCCCAGGGCAAGGCAATCCAACACAAGCAAGCCTTTTTCCGCAATAGCAAGATGCATGCCTGTGGGCTCTCCGACAATTGCAAAATTCAGTGGGCCAAGCTCCGGAAGGATTAGCTCAAGGCCCTGTGTTCCCGAAATCTCTTCTTCCGCTGTAGCGGCTATCACCAGGTTGAACGAAAGATCAGCCGAGTCATGGAAATATAAAAAAGCTGCAATCAGTGAAACGAGAGCCCCTCCTGCATCATTACTTCCAAGCCCGAAAAGTTTTCCAACTGTTTCATCGGGAGCAAATGGGTCGCGCGTATAAGCCGGATTGGGCTTTACCGTATCATGATGTGAGTTGAGCAGAATAGTGGGCAGCGCAGGCTTGTAATGCCGGTTGAATGCCCATACATTGTTACGACTTCGATGGGTGACAATACCTTTTGAACTCAGAAAATGTTCAATGACAGATGCTGTCATGTTTTCTTCCTTGCTGAATGATGGAATCCGGATAAGGTCTTTCAGCAGACTGATTGCCTCTTCGTGCAAGGCTTCCGTTTTTGGTTTTTTATTCAATAAGTTCAGTACCATGGAAATTTGTTTGTAAGATCATTTGTTTGATTGAGTCTGAATGCCCTATACGGACCTTCCCCACACCGTTGTGTCTGGCTTTAAATGCATTGTCGAGCTTTGGGATCATACCCTTGCTGATAACTCCTTTTTGTCTCAATGCATCATACAGGCTTGAGTCAAGGCCGGTAATCGCAGAATTTTCATCTTCTGCATCCTGGAGCACACCCTTTTTTTCGAAACAATAGTGCAGATGTACCTCATACTGCCCCGACAGCGCAATGGCCAGCTCCGAAGCAAGGGTATCTGCATTGGTATTGAGCAACTGTCCTTTTCCATCGTGTGTGATGGCGCATACGACCGGTGTAAAGCCTCCTTTCAGGAGGAAGTTGAATTTGCCGGCATCAACACCTTCCGGTATCAAATCTCCAACATAGCCATAATCAATCTCTCCAGCCTCCCGTTTGACTGTGCGGATGCAATTGAGATCGGCTCCCGAGAGCCCAAGGGCATCTATTCCGAGGGCCTGGAGCCGAGCCACTATTTGTTTGTTGATGAGGCCGGCATAAACCATGCAGGCAATTTTAAGTGTGGCGGCATCGGTCACCCGACGACCTTGCACCAGACATTGAGAAAGCCCCATCTGCCCCGCCAAGTTTGTAGCAGTTTTGCCTCCGCCATGCACAAGAATAAATTTTTTATCAGCCGAGACAAGCACTTTCAGAAAACGAATCAGATTTTCCTCCTGGTCTATAACCTGTCCTCCTATTTTAACAATGTGTAGACTATTCATGGTGCTTTAATTTTTTAGCAAACTATCCTCGTTCTTCACTTCCATGTTTGCAGGATGCTTCATTGAATCTATCATGTTTTTGAGTACGGCCTGGGCTGCATACAAACGATTGGTTGCCTGAGTGAAAACAATGGATTGCGGGCCATCCAGCACTTCATCCGTGAGTTCTACATTCCGGCGCACAGGCAGGCAATGCATTATTTTGGCGTTCCTGGTCACTTTTAATTTTTGAGCATTCAGCATCCAGGAAGGATCGGTGCAAAGAATCTTTCCGTAATCCGAGTAAGACGACCAGTTTTTTACATAAACAAAATCAGCCTCAGTGAGGGCTTCCTGCTGATTGTGAATGACAGGCGCATTTTTTGTATAATCGGCATTGAGCTCATAAC
>DASYGQ010000105.1:0-2848 GCA_035999585.1 Bacteroidia bacterium
CCGCCCGAAAAAATTTCTGGTAATCTCTGGAGATGATAATCTGACTTTGCCGATACTCGCGTGCGGGGGAGATGGTGTGATATCTGTTGTTGCCAATGCTTTCCCGAAAGATTTTTCGGAAATGACGAGACAGGCTCTTAAATACAATATGCAGGAGGCTCAGCGCCTTCATTATAAACTGACCGATATCACCGAACAGCTTTTTGCTGATGGTAACCCGGGCGGTGTTAAAGCTGTTATGGAAATGATGAAGCTCTGTTCTGAAACAGTGCGTCTTCCCCTTGTTCCTGTAAACGATACTGTAAAAAAGAAACTGGCAGGAATGCTTAAGTCTTATTGAAAACGGAATTATCTGATTCCTGAGCCGAAGGAATGAGCAGCAGGCATGCTTTTATGATGTTTTTTTTCTAATTTGCATTAGAAACCTTCTCACATGTCACCCAAACTTGTTTCAAACATCGGAGGCGCTTTCATTTATTCCGAAAACCCTTTAATGCTTGCTGAATGGTATCGGAAGTACCTTGGTATCGAATTCGAGGCAGCTCCCGATCTTTCGGCATATTATTCCTCATTTTATTACCTCGAAGAATCAGGTGGTCGAAAGGCTTATACTGCCTGGAGCATCATCCGGTCAAATAACCGCCCCCAGCATGTCAGGGACAAATTGTTCATGATCAACTACCGTGTTTTTAATGCTGACCAGACTGTGGCCCATCTGAGAGATTTGGGTTTGATGGTAAAGGGAGTTGAAACATATCCTGAAGGTAAATTTGCATGGTGCTGCGATCCGGAAGGAAATGACATCGAACTTTGGGAAGACACTACGCAGATTCCTAACACAACTCTTAAATAATAGACCCGGAATTTAAATCATAAAAAAATGCCAGATATAAAACATCAGTTCGTCATTAAAGCCTCGCCGGCTAAGGTATATGAAGCGATTACGCAGATCGAAGGCCTCAAATCATGGTGGACTGCCGAAGTTACAGGTGATGAGAGACAAGGTGGTACTGTGCGTTTTGGATTTGGAAAAGAATTTTTCAATAAGATGAAGATCATTAGCATGAAGAAAGATTTGCGCCTTGCCTGGCAATGCTCTGATGGTCCGCCCGAGTGGATTGGCACAAGACTCAGTTTTGATCTGGAAACCGACAAGGAAAAAAACACGGTGGTTTTATTTAGCCATGATGGCTGGAAGGAACAAGGTAGTTTTTACGCTTCCTGCAATTATCATTGGGGACTTTATCTCAGAAGTCTAAAACAGTACTGTGAAACAGGTAAAGGAACTCCGCATACTCCCTGATTGGAGAGTCACGATATATTCTTTTTTAATTTCTTCCATAATTTCCGGTAAGCCTCTGAAGCTTCAGCATAGGGGTATTTGCTCACTATTGGCGCTTTATAATCTCCCATTTTTTCTATTTCTGAATTATAAGGAATGGCAATATTCAGGCATTCAGGATAATTTTCGGAAAAAGCTTGCATGCTTTCATTGTGCATATTTTTCCGACGTTCATACATCGAAAAGAAAGGAAATAATTTTTCGCGGTCCAGTTTTTCTTCTTTGAAGAAATTTTTCAACTGTTCATAGGTCCGAACAGATAATACGGTGGGTATGACCGGAACCAGGATCGCATCGGCGTTTTCAAATAAGTTTTCGGAAACAGAAGTTATGCTCGGAGGACAATCAATAAATACGAAGTCGTATTGCTTTTTAACCGGACTGAAAAATCTCTTCAGCCACTTGTCGCTCTTTTTCATGTCGTTCAGAAAGCCGTCGAGCTTCCTGTATTTGCTGTCAGACGGAAGAATGTGGAGGTTCTTAAACTCTGTTTCCCGGATTGAATCTTCGATTGATTTTCCTCCGGATACAATTTTTCTGACATTCCCTTCAAGAGTGGGCTTTATGCCAAAATAAAAAGTGCTTGCCCCTTGAGGATCAATATCAACAAGGAGTACTTTGTATCCGTCTTCAGCGGCTGCATAGGCAATATTGACGGAGGTGGCCGTTTTACCAACTCCCCCTTTGATATTATAAACAGCAATGGTTTTCATGAAAAGCATTAAATAACTTAGGAGAATTACATGAGTGAACGGGATCAAAAACCCAGGTAATAGTCCCTTGTCAGTTCTTTGTATTCTTCGGTGTATTCATGACGTTCGTCTTTTTCGATCACAATTGTCTCTTCTGAAAAAGAACTTGGGGCAAACTCAAATTGCATGATGTGACGCTTTTCCGTTTCCTGATCAGCCTTTGTTCTTACACGCATCAGTTTACTGAGCTGAAGGCCTTTTTCGTTTGCAAGTTCCCGAAGGATGGCTGCTTCCTTGACCGGAAGAATAACACAGAATTTCCCTTTTTTGTCAAGGAGTCGTATGACGCTGTCAATCAGTTCTCGATACGGGAGAAGGTCGGCATGCCGGGCTGTAGTACGTTCAAGACCGTTGGCTTTTGAAGAATCCAGAAAGTAAGGCGGGTTACTTACAACCAGGTCATAGCGTGTACTGGTTTCTTCAGAGTATTCCTGAAGTGAATGGTGGAGAATGCGCACCCGTTCCTTCCAGGGGCTGAGAGCAACATTTTCCTGAGCCTGTAAACAGGCCAGGTCATCGATGTCGATACCATCAATAAGTCCCGCACTCCGTTGAGCAATCATAAGAGCGATAATCCCGGTTCCTGTGCCAATATCCAGGATTCGTTTAGCACCGTTCGGCCTTACCCAGGCTCCGAGAAGAACAGCATCGGTGCCCACTTTCATGGCACACTTTTCTTGTCGGATGATAAATTGCTTGAAGGCGAAATGCTGGTTGGGCATAAAACGGTTTTACCAATTTCAATGCTTTCAGA
>DASYGQ010000276.1:0-3453 GCA_035999585.1 Bacteroidia bacterium
ACTGGTTCGCGATTTCAAAACCGATAAAACCTTTATCATTACAGGCTACGATATAATTAATGCCCTGACCAAATAAACTGTTTTCAGACCTAAATCCTGATTCCTTGGCTATTTACAATGACCAGATGAAACGTAGCCTCCGGCTGGATCAGGTGCCCCGACGGATTATTTCTCTGGTTCCTTCCCAGACCGAATTGCTTTATTCGCTGGGGCTGGAAGATGAGGTAATCGGCATCACCCGTTTTTGTATTCATCCTGAATCCTGGTACCAAAGCAAAATACGCATTGGAGGCACGAAGAAGCTGAATCTCGAAAAAATCCGAAGTCTCAAACCCGATCTGCTCATAGGCAATAAGGAAGAAAACGAAAGAAGCCAGATTGAGTCGCTCATGGAAGAATATCCTGTGTGGATGAGCGATATTTCTAACCTTACCGAAGCCCTTGACATGATCAGCCAGGTTGGCCGGATCACCGGTAAAAGCGAAAAGGCCAAAAGCATACGCGGCGAAATTCAATCCAAATTCAGCGCCCTCCCTTCTCCGACACATACCAGAAGCGCAGCCTATTTCATATGGAAAAACCCATATATGGCAGCCGGTCATGGAACTTTCATCAACAACATGCTGCCTTTTTGTGGGCTTCACAATGCCTTTTCCCAGTCACGCTATCCCGAAATCAGCGCGGAAACTTTGAAAGAAGTTGCCCCGGAGGTCATTCTGCTTTCCTCCGAGCCCTATCCCTTTCGGGATAAACACATCACCGAATTCAAAGAACTTTGTCCTGATTCGGAAATCCGGATTGTCGACGGGGAATTCTTTTCCTGGTACGGATCACGGATGCTGGATGCTCCTTCTTATTTTCGATCTCTTTTCTTCCGGGAAATATTGTAATTTTCCTACGGTTTAAACTAATCCAAATCTCTTATCATAAGAGATTATTCTTCGTTGCGTGCAATAGAAATGGATCAGGGCCGTATTAATTATGTCACCTTCCGGAAAAAACAACACTTTCGGTCAAAAGATATTTATACAATGTTTAAAAACAAAAAAAAGACACGCTTAAGCATTCTTATAGCAGGTCTTGTTGTACTTGCATGGCTGGTGTTTACGGTCAGCCGCGACAAAATCGACAAAACGATTTATGCCACTGTAAAAAAAGGAGATTTCGATATTTCTGTTTTCACAACCGGTGAGCTGGAAGCGAAAAGCTCGATCCAAATCAATGGCCCTGAGGGACTGCGCGAAGCCAATATCTTTCAGATTAAAATTACGGACATTGTTCCGGAGGGCAGCATTGTAAAAAAAGGAGATTATATCGCTGGGCTTGACAAAGCAGAGGTGGGAAATAAACTCAAAGATGCTTCCAGCGATCTTCAGAAGAATCAGTCGCAATACAACCAGACCCAACTCGATACTGCACTCCAGCTGCGGCAGGCACGGGATGAAATGGTCAACCTCGAATACACCATGAAGGAAAAGCAGATTGCCCTGGATCAGTCGGCCTATGAGCCACCGGCAGCCATCCGCCAGATCCAGCTGGAGTTCGACCGGAGCAAGAGAACACTGGAACAGGCTCAGAAGAACTATGAACTCAAGCGTAATCAACTCAGGGCTAAAATGCAGGAGGCCGGAGCTTCGCTGGAACAGTCGCAAACACATTTTGACCGCCTGACAGCGCTTCTTCAGAAATTTACAATAACCGCACCCGAAAGCGGTATGGTAATTTACCAGCGCGAGTGGAATGGGAAAAAACGTGGTGTGGGCTCAACCATTGGTGTCTGGGATCCGACGGTAGCCACTCTTCCCGACCTGAGCGTCATGAGTTCAAAGACTTATGTCAATGAGGTTGATATACGGAAAATAAAAGTTTCGCAGGCGGTTCAGGTGACTTTGGATGCCTATCCTGAAAAAAGACTGACTGGCAGCGTGATTTCTGTGGCTAATGTCGGCGAGCAAAATCCGAAGAATGACTCCAAAGTTTTTGAAGTAGTTGTGCGCATCAACGAAAAAGATACTACGCTTCGACCGGCCATGACAACAGGTAACCTGATTCTGGTCAACCACCTGCATGATGTATTGTCAGTTCCACTCGAAAGCATCCTGAATGAAGGCGATTCGGTGACTTGTGTATTTGTCAGGAAAGGGCTTTCTGTGGTACGTCAGCAAATCGTCACAGGCGAGACCAACGAAAATTTTGCAGTGGTACGGGAAGGACTGACAGCCAATGAGCAGGTCTTGCTTTCAATGCCAAAAGATCCGTCATCATACAAGCTGGAAAGACTGCCCGGTTATCATGGAAAACCTAAAAAATAACCAGGGGTGAAGGAGCGGAGCATTCAGAATTTCCTCATTGCACTGGAAGCCATACGGGCAAATAAAATGCGCTCGATGCTTACTGCCCTTGGAATTATTTTCGGGGTGGCTGCAGTCATAGCCATGCTGGCCATTGGAAACGGAGCCAGACAGGAAATCCTGGAGCAGATCAAACTGGTGGGAGTCAATAATATTGTGATCGCTCCGGCTTCCGAGCAAAAGGAAAACAAGGCCGATGCCACGGAAAAAGAAAACGAGCAAAAACGTTTTTCTCCGGGGCTCAGTATCAAGGATGCCGAAAGCATTTCTGAGGTTCTCACCTGTGTGGATATGGTAAGTCCGGAAATTGTGATAGAAAGTGATTTCGTTTATGGCGGATTGCGGCGTACGGGAAAACTCGTGGGTACTGTTCCCGAATATTTTGTGATTGCCAATTTTTCGGTGTTCGAAGGAACGGTGTTTAATGAGAATCAGCTGCGCTATGGCGAGCAGGTCTGCATTATAGGCAAAAGCATCATGAGCAAATTCTTTACCAAGGAAGACCCGCTGGGAAAATATATCAAATGCGGAAAAGTATGGCTGAAAATAATCGGCGTGCTGAATGAACGGGTTATCACCGGAAATTCAATCAGTAATCTGGGTATCCGCGATTATAATATGGATGTGTATATTCCTTTAAAAACAATGCTTGTACGCTATACCAATCGTACGCTGGTAACAAAATACGGTATTGAAGCTGCACAGTCAGACAACAATGATGATATGACCGACAAGAAAGCAAATAAGAATCAGCTTGACAGACTGGTCGTCCGTGTCAACAATTCGGAGGAGATGCAACCTGCCGCCGATATTATTTCGAGGCTGATGAGCAGACGTCATAATCACGTGACCGATTTCGAAATCACCATTCCGGAGTTGCTACTGAAACAACAACAACGGACAAAGGACATTTTCAATCTTGTGCTTGGTTTCATTGCAGGAATCTCTTTGCTCGTGGGTGGCATCGGCATTATGAATATTATGCTGGCCTCTGTGCTGGAACGCATCAAAGAAATAGGTATCAGGCTTGCCATCGGCGCAACCAAACAGGACATTACCGAACAATTTGTTTATGAAGCGATGCTGATCAGCATAGCAGGAG
>DASYGQ010000282.1:0-6318 GCA_035999585.1 Bacteroidia bacterium
AACAGAAAGCAAAAGAAGAAGCCGATCGGAGAGCGAAAGAAGAGGCTATTGCCGATGCAGAAAGAAAAGCGAAAGCGCTGGCCGAACAACACAGTCTCGAGGAAGCCGTGGCACGTGCGAAAGATGAAGAAAGCCGCAAGCGTGCAGAGGAGGCCCTGAAAGCCAAACAGCAGGAAAGTATGGAAAACGAAGCCATGCGCCTGGAAAAAGAAAAGCAGGAAAGGGCCAGCCTTGAAAAAAAGAACAGAGGAATCAAAACACAATATGAGAATGATTTGCTGAAAATGGTAGCCGAAAGCGAGAAGAAAGCGAATCTTCAGAAATACAATAAAATGAAAGACGAGTCGCAGTCGAACTCGATCATTCAAACCATGAGACGCACCGCGGAACTGAAGGCCGCCACCGAAATGATCCGGCAGGAGGAAAAGCAGAAGGAAGAACGCACGTTGGCCAATAAACAGGTGAAGGTGATACAGGTTAAAAAACTTGTTGAGGCTGCGGCATTGACTGAACGAAGCATTCGTCTTGCGAACACTCCTGCCAAAGATCCGAAAACTTATGTGCATGTATTGAAGCCCAATGTGGTGGTTTCGCTGACAGAAGGTCTGCTGTCCGACATCCGCTCTACGGTTATCACTTCCGGAAACACCAAAATTGTTTTCAAGCAGGAAACCTATATCTGGGGGAGCTCCTACTATTACAGGGATGGCTATGAAGTGGATCAGAAGACCTTTAGCACCGAACTAGACAAATATTTGAAAAAATGATGAATATCCTTACCTCATTCCGTGTGTCAGGGTTGCAAAAGCAGATTTCCTTTCTGCTCCTTTTGCTGCTTGCACTAAGCCTGCGGATAACCGCTCAAACGACCAGCTTTATAAATTACGGTGTGGAGCAAGGCCTCTCTCAGTCGCAAGTCCAAACAATCACACAGGATAACGATGGAAATCTCTGGATAGGCACACTTGCCGGTCTGACCAAATACAACGGCCGTAGCTTCAGCACCTTTACCAAGAAGAACGGTATGGCGGAAGACTGGGTTACAGCTTCCTATAAGGACAGTCAGGGAGACCTTTGGTTTGGACACTGGGCCGGAGGCGTAACCCGGTACAGCGCAAAAAACAAATCGTTTGAGGATATGCACCTGGAGGAATATACCCGCTTCAAGACGGTGACCTCTATTATGGAGGATGCCAAAGGTTATTTCTGGATTGGCACTGAAGGCTCCGGTGTGTTTATCTACGACCCGAATAAAAATAAAATGTTTGCGCTTTCAAAAAAGGACGGGCTGGTCAGTGAAAACATTTATCGTGTGGTGACGGATCATCTTGGAAATATTTGGATTGCAACAGATATGGGCATCACACTGTACGATCCCAAGCTCGACATCAGTTCCCGCAAATCGTTCAGTCTGTTGAATTCATCCAATGGTCTCATCAGCGATAAAGTAACTTCGCTTGCCTGTGTGAATGGGAATGAAATGTGGGTGGGCACAGCCGACGCAGGTGTCATGATGATCCCTGTCGGAGATAATTTTTCACAAAAGGATCCCGCAGCAGCTATCAGGGGGAAAGCAATCACCTTCTCAACGGCAAACGGGTTGAAATCCAATTTTATAGATGTCATTTATGAAGACAGCCGGCATGTTGTCTGGATTGGAACAACTTCAGGAGGTGCGACTAAAATAAGCCCTTTTCAATCAACGGATCGGAAAGAAGCGCTTGGCAAAGCCATTGTAAAAACCTATGGAACAAAACAAGGTCTGAACTATTTTAACGTCAATGCCATTTTTCAGGATCGGGAAAATAACGTATGGCTTGGCACGGACATCGGACTCAATCAATACCGTGGTGATCGTTTCATCCTCATTGATCAGGCCGATGGTATCTCCAATAACATCATCTGGTCTACCCTGTGCGACAGCGACGGCAACCTTTGGTTAGGCACCAATGATGGACTGAGCAAAGTGGTGTTCTCCACTGATCCGGTTAATAAAGAAGAGAAATTCAAAGTCACCAATTATTCCACACATGAAGGCTTAAGCAGCAACGTCATACTTTCCGGTTTCCAGGACTCTCATGGAAACATGTGGTTTGGAACAGGTTTCAGCGGGGTGTGTGAGCTTGAAAAAGGGCAGACCAAGTTCAAGTCTCTGAATACGACCAATGGTCTGGCAAGTGATGTAGTGTATGCAATCAACGAAGATACCCGAGGCAATATCTGGTTTGGAACCAAAGAAGGGGTTTCCAGGTTCGATCCTTCTTCCAGGTCATTTCGCAATTTCACAACAGCCGACGGCCTTGGCGGAAATTATGTTTACCGTATTTTTCGTGATACGAAAGGCAATCTCTGGTTCGGTGCATTGGGTGGAAACCTGAGTGTATACGATGGCTCCAGCTTTATGAAGTATGATGAAAGCAATGGAATCGATCACCGTTTTATACTGGCCATGAATGAAGACAAGGATCACAACATTTGGTTCGGTTCTTATGGGGGTGGGCTTGTCCGGTTCGATGGCAAGTCTTTCACCAATTATACCACACACGATGGCATGATGACGGATTCACCCTATTCCATCATTGCCGATAATGACAATAATATCTGGATCGGCCATAGCCGGGGGCTGGATAAATTCGATCGCCAGACAAACACATTTCTTCATTATGGTAAAAGCGAGGGCTTCCTGGGTGTGGAAGCCAATCCGAATGCGACATGCAAAGACAAGAAAGGAAACCTCTGGTTTGGTACAATCATGGGAGTTGTGCGGTTCTGTCCCTCTGAAGATAAGCTGAATGAAGTAGCCCCTAAAGTGTTTATTTCAGGAATCAAAGTATTCATGAAGGAGCAGAAATTTCCTGAGAATAATAAATTCACCTATAACCAGAACCACATCACGTTTGTGTTTACCGGAATAAGTCTCACCAACCCGGAGAAGGTTCTCTACCAATACAAGCTCGAAGGGTTTGATAAAACCTGGTCGCCCATTGCACAAAATGTAAATGAGGCTGTGTATTCGAATGTGCCTCCGGGCTCTTATAAATTCCTTGTCAAGGCCTCCAACAATGACGGAAAATGGAGTGAGAAACCCGCTGAGTATAGTTTTGTGGTTAAGCCCCCCTTCTGGCAAACGATGGCTTTTTATATAGCTGTGGTGTTGTTTGCGGTGTTTGGCATTTATCTGTTCGACATGATCCGGACACGCAACCTCACTGAGGCGAAGAAAAAGTTGCAGGCGATGGTGGAAGAGCGAACGCAGGAGCTGGCTGTTAAAAACAACGAGCTTGCGGAAAAAAACAAGGATATTATGGACAGTATCCGTTATGCAAAGCGGATCCAGGAAACACTCATGCCATCCATCAAAGAGGTTCGCCAGCAGATAGCCGACTCATTCATTTTATACCGGCCTAAAGACATTGTCAGCGGAGATTTTATTTTCCTCAGGCAATTCAATCAGGCAGGAGAGAAAATCGTTCAGGTGGCCGCTGTCGATTGCACCGGTCATGGTGTACCGGGAGCATTCATGAGTATTGTGGCTTATAACCTGCTTGAGTCAGCGGTTGATTCCAATAAGCTCAGTTCTCCGGCCGAAATACTGAACCGTCTGAACAAGGGAATGGCTGATCGTATGAAGCACAGCGTCCAGGAATACCGGATCAAGGACGGCATGGACATCGCCTTCTGTACCATCAACCTGAGCCGTAATACACTTCAGTTTGCCGGTGCTTACAATCCTTTGTATCTGATACGAAACAAGATTATCTCCGAATACAAGGGAGATAAGATTTCGATAGGCAGTTTCCAGGAAGATAAACCTCAGGCTTATACCAATCATTCGCTGGAGTTGAAGGCGGGGGATAGTATTTACCTCTTCTCCGATGGGTATGTCGATCAGTTCGGCGGCCCGACCGGAAAGAAATACAAATCCAATCAGCTCAAACAATACCTTGTGACCATCCAGCACCTGCAGATGGAAGACCAACGGGAAGCCCTTGAGAAAAATCTCGAATCCTGGAGAGGAAACCTGGAGCAGGTGGATGATATTTTGATGTTGGGAATTCGGATTTGAGAAGAAGGAATATTCAATAATCAATGGTCAATATTCAATTCTCAAGTATAAGAGGGAAAGGAATATCGAATTTCGAACACCGAATATTGAATTTCGAAGTTTGCAAAACGCAACTACCAGTATCAATTTGGATGAGAAATATTTTGTTATTAGCACAGGAAAAAAGACAAATTGTTGTTTCATTTCAACCTTTAATGTGGCGATAGGGCAAGGGATTTTGATAATAAAAGGATTTCCCCCTTCAAACCGATACCGACCCCAGCATCAGTCCCTGAACCAGGAAGAGCAGCAGTGTCAGTGCCACAATGGCGCTAAGTACAAGAGAGACCTGTGTAAGACGATATGGAAGAAATGCTTTCTTCCGGAAAGCAACAAACGAAATCAGAAGATTTATTAGCACAAGCAGAAATCCCGAACGAAAAATCAGTTTGCGTATTTCCGTGGTATTCCGGTAGGCTTCGGATGTAGCCGTATCAGATCCATCAAGAAGAGCAGTGGAATAGCCTGCCATAGCAAAAGCCAGCCGGTCGCGCAGAAAAAACACACATACCACGCTGATGCCAAACAACAATAAAGAAAAACCCTGAACAACCCTTAATCTCATATTTAAAAGCTCTTATTTTCACACTCCACACTCCACACTCACACTCCACACTCACCCTGCCCTATTGTCCCCATTCATCAACCTCCACACTCATCGGGTATTTGAATTTTCCAAAAGGGATCTTGCCGAAATTCTTAGGTGTTTTTTCTTTGAAATCGCCGGCATTCGGATCCGTGCTGGGTGTAACAGAGATGCAGGATTGAGAATAGGATTTCAGGTACCAGTCGCTTTGTTTCATGTTCCATTCAAACCGGGCCTCAACGGTGCAGGTTTGAATGGCATCTGTATTCACATGTTCAATGGTAAAGCTGCCGGAACGGCATTTGATACCTGCAAAAGGATCGGTAGATCCGAGCAGCTGGGCCACGGCCTGGTCGTTGCGTGTCACCCTTTTGAGTGAGCCGTCGCTTTGTCGGAGTAAAATAACAACCGGGCGTTTTTGGAGGTTGGTTCCGGAAGGAAGCAAAATGTGAAGCAGTGAATCGCCAAGCGATTTATCAACTCCGACGACGATAATTTTGTCGGGCAGTGAATCCAGGTTGAGATCGGCTGAATATTCTTTGAGCAGTTTATATCCTTTGGGAATGAAGGATGAAATCGCGGCTGCATCTTTATCGGATAGTTGTGCGGCAGCGGAAAAGCTGAGAAGGATTGCGCAGAGTGATAATAGCAGGTATTTCATGGGTCAACACATATAGTTTAGAGACAAAGAGAGTAGCCGCAGCTTTTGCATTTCATACACCCTTCTTCATAAATGATGCCATCCGGGTCGGAGCAAACGGGACAAAGATGATCCGCTGAGGCAGTCCCGTTGGGAATAAACCGGGCAAGGGCTCTTTTCACACTGCTTTTCCAGGTATGGATACCGTCGCTTTCCGGATGCAGTTTTTCGAGAAGCGTGAAGATTTCTGTCAAAGGAATTTGTTTGTTCAGTGCTTCTGAAACAAAACGGGTGTCTGCTTCATGTGGTGCGGTCTGAACCTGAAGAAGATTTTTGAGGCTCGCAGTTTGTCCTTTGCTTTGGTAACGGAATTCATAATTTCCGGAAATTCCGTCCGATGGAGTGGAGTGGATGATACCCTTTTTTACGTCCTCGGGCAAAGAGAAAGATTCCCGGATTTTACCGCTGAAAAATTCCCTGGGTTTGTTGTCCGAGACACCAATGATACCCATCCAGGGTTCTTTGCCAACCTGAAACCTGAATACTTCTGCCTCCATCGTTCCCGGATCAGGAGCTGCTGTTTTCGCTGTTTCAGCAGCCACCAGCACGCCGCTGCGGGAACCTTCCCGGTAAATGGTTACACCTTTCAATCCTTTTTTCCAGGCCTGGAGGTAAATGCTGCCGATGGTTTCTACCGTTACATGGGTTGGCAGGTTGAAGGTGGAGCTGATGGAATGAGTGACGTATTTCTGAATGATGCTTTGTAAGAGGATGCGTTTCTCCCAGTTAATTTCAGCAGCCGTGGAATTTTGGTAAGGGCTTTTTCGAATGTCTGTTTCTCCGGTGAGCTCCATCCACATTTTCAGTTTAGGATGGTATACATTGAATTCCTGCCAGGAGTCGCCGCTTGCATCTTTGAAATCAACACGGGCCCGGTCATCTTTCCTGTTCACTTTCCGGCGCCGGGTATAACTGAGCATGAACACC
>DASYGQ010000311.1:0-10594 GCA_035999585.1 Bacteroidia bacterium
GGCCCTGTAATCTGACCCTGACTGAGCACAGCATAATCATTGAAATAACTCGACGTTGGATCCAGTACGTCACCGATATAATGTATCCAGGGAGAAGCATAGGTTCCACCGAAATTTGCCTTGATTGTACTGTCAGGGAAAAGATAATTTCCGTTTAATGTGGAAGTGGTTCCGGGATATGTCTGAGTGATTTCAGCATTGGTAACATCACCGTAATTGTACCATCTTGAATTGGTGGATTGTACTGAAAAAGGCCGGAGAGATGACGTCGGAACCTTAATTGTACGTCCGGTATTTCCTTTAGCAGGACCCACCTGTGCAGGGTTCAGTTGCTGTGCAAACATAGACCCCATCATAGCAGCGCTCAGAATGAGAGCATAGATTTTTTTCATTTTAAATTCAGAATTTAGGTTTGAATATCAAAGATAGCATTTTTAGCCCGTAAACAGAAATGCAACGCATTTTAACAATGTTTGCGCTGTGCCATTCAGATAGTGGTTTCAGGATAAGTTTAACTTTAGCCCTAAACCATCTATTTTATGCTCAGATTACCTCTTCGGCGTATTGTTCTATAGGAGGGCAGGAACAAATAAGATTCCTGTCGCCCAAAGCATTATCCACTCTTCCCACATTGGGCCAGAACTTATTTTCCTTGACCCATTTGAGCGGGAAAACCGCTTTTTCTCTTGAGTATGGATGCTCCCAATTGTCCGTAATCGTTGCCTTTGCAGTGTGAGGTGCATTTTTCAGAACATTGTCAGAGGGATCGGCCAGATGACTTTCGATTTCCCTGATCTCCTCGCGAATTGATATCATCGCTTCACAAAAACGATCCAGTTCGGCTTTCGATTCACTTTCTGTAGGTTCGATCATCAATGTATCATGAACCGGGAATGCAACGGTTGGCGCATGGTAACCATAATCCATCAATCTTTTTGCAATGTCGCCCACCTCAACACCTGCAGTGCGCTTGAGTTCTTTACAATCCAGAATCATTTCATGTGCCACCCGGTTGTTTTTTCCGACATACAGGATCGGGTAGTGCTCTTTCAGTATCTCCTTCATGTAATTGGCATTGAGTATGGCTGTTTTGGTTGCCTCTGTTACACCCTCTCCACCAAGCATTTTAATATACCCGAAAGATATCAGAAGAATGAGCGCACTTCCCCAGGGAGCTGCTGAAACAGCTGAAATTCCCTCGGAGCCTCCGGTATGAATTACAGAATGTGAAGGAAGGAAAGGTACGAGATGCTTTGCAACACCGATGGGGCCCATACCGGGTCCGCCGCCGCCATGGGGAATTGAAAATGTTTTATGCAGGTTCAGGTGACAAACATCAGCACCAATATTACCCGGACTGGTAAGCCCTACCTGGGCATTCATATTGGCCCCGTCCATGTATACCTGCCCGCCATTATCGTGAATTATTTTCGTGATTTTTTTGATGCTCTCTTCATACACACCATGAGTGGAAGGATATGTTACCATCAGGCAGGATAAGCGTTCCTTGTTAGCCTCTGCCTTTTCCTTCAAATCTTTGAGTTCGATATTTCCGCGTTCATCGCATTTGACAACTACAATTGTCATCCCAGCCATTGCAGCACTTGCAGGGTTGGTCCCATGAGCGGAAGAAGGGATGAGTGCAACGATACGCTGGTGATCTCCTCTTGAGTGATGGTATTGACGGATGACCATCAATCCAGCGTATTCACCCTGAGCCCCCGAATTGGGTTGAAAACTCATAGCCGCAAATCCAGTGATTTTCGAAAGATCGCGGTCCAGTTCTTTAAATACCTGTTGATACCCTTTTGTTTGTTCAACAGGAGCAAAGGGGTGTATGTTTGCAAATTCGGGCCATGTGATCGGGTACAATTCCGATGCGGCATTCAGCTTCATGGTACACGATCCCAAAGGAATCATGGAATGTGTGAGCGATAAGTCTTTGTTCTCAAGTCTTTTCAAATAGCGCATCATTTCGCTTTCCGAGTGGTAGGAATTGAAAACCGGGTGCATCAGGTATTCTGATGTCCGTTTCAAAGAAGAGGTTCCGATGGCAGAACGAATATTGTTTAACCGGTCGGTTGTAATCTTGTCAGCCACTTTTCCGGCTGCCTGAGCAAACACTCCAACAACATCGTTCAGATCGCTTTGCTCAACAGTTTGATCGAGGGAAACAAAAACCGTCTTCTCTCCATGATACCGGAAATTGAAATTGTTTTTCAAGGCAATGGCTTCAACATCTGCAGTTTTCATGCTTCCAGGCAAAGTGATTTGCAGGGTATCAAAAAACAAATCATCCTGAATGGAATAGCCAAGCTTCTTCAACTCCTCAGCCAGGGCCTGGGTTGAAAAATGAACTTGTTCAGCAATACCTCTGATACCTTCCGGGCCATGATAAACGGCAAACATGGAGGCCATGATTGCAAGCAGGGCTTGAGCTGTACAGATATTCGAGGTGGCTTTATCGCGGCGAATGTGCTGTTCGCGGGTTTGAAGCGCCATCCGCAATGCAGGATTCCCCTGAGCATCAACAGATACACCTATGATTCTTCCCGGCAAGAGTCTTTTATAATCTTCACGTACTGCAAAGAATGCAGCATGAGGACCTCCATAGCCCATGGGCACACCAAAACGTTGAGAGTTTCCGAAAACAACATCCGCCCCCCATTCACCGGGAGGCTTCAGCAGGGCAAGAGCAAGCAAATCTGTAGCAACGGCAACAGCTGCTCCAGCTTCATGAGCACGATTTACAAAGGCAGAGTAATCTTCTGCAACACCCATCAGATTAGGATATTGAATCATGGCCCCAAAAACGTGAGGGCCAAACTGAAATGTCTTCCAGTCGCCTATGGACAACTTGATCCCCAAGGGCTCTGAACGGGTCTTCAACAAGGCAATGGTCTGTGGAAACAAAGTCGAAGAAACAAAGAAAGTATCCGCATTGTTTTTCACGGCTTCCCGGGAGCGGTTGCTGAATAACATAAACATGGCTTCAGCAGCGGCTGTGGCTTCATCCAGTAACGAGGCATTGGCAATGGGCATGGCTGTCAGGTCCATAACCATTGATTGGAAGTTAAGCAGCGCTTCCAGGCGACCCTGTGCAATCTCTGCCTGATATGGTGTATAAGCTGTGTACCAGCCCGGATTCTCGAGAATATTTCTCTGGTTAACGGGTGGCACTATTGTACCGTAATAACCCATCCCCAAATAACTCCGGAGAATTTTATTTTTTGATGCTATTTTCCGAAGGTAGGCGTGATATTGAAATTCCGTCATTGCCGGAGCAACGGCCAAAGGTTTTTTTAGCCTGATGGCCTCTGGAATGGTCTGAGTAATCAGTTCATCGATTGAACTTACACCGATCTTATCAAGCATTTTGGCTGCTTCGTTCCGGCGGGGTCCGTTGTGCCGGTCAACAAAATTATCTCTTTGCATTTTCAGGATTTTATGGAGATTGAATGAACCTGCTTTTAAGGCATGCAAAGATACGGCAAAACTGAAAACGGGGCCTGTAATTACTAATATCTTTTCAGAATATAAGCAGATGGGAATTATAGCCTGATCCCATCAGGCAAGCTTCACCTGGAAAGGTTTGTTAAAAATTAAATGTCCGGAAATGGAGAATCACTATCTTTGATTTAATTCCTCAATAATTTTTCATGAAACAATACATTCTTATTCCATTTCTTTGCTTTTTTCTCATAACCGCGCTTTCCGCCCATCCTCATCGCCCAAACTCTTCAGATGGTGTAAAGGACACGCTTATTCTGATGAACGGATTGAAACTGGCCGGAGATGTACTTGATACTGCTTATCAGAAAACAACTGTTAAATACGTGAAAAAGAACGGGAAAGAAAAAACGGTGGTTGTGGATAACGACCTCATTTTTTCAATCCTGTACCGAAATGGCAGGGAAAAAATCATTTACGAGCAGGATACTGTTTCAGGAAATTATTTCACCCCAGACGAAACCCGTCTTTTTATTTATGGTGAACGCGATGCCGAAAAACATTACCACAGCCCGATAACCACCATTGCCAGTATCGCCATCGGGGTGGGAAGCGGTTATTTTGGCAGCATTCTTTGCCTTATCCCCCCCTTCGCATTCAGCGGTATCATGTTAATTCCGAAAATCAAAATCAAATACAAAACCGTTTCGACTCCGGAATACCTGAATTTCGATACGTATGTGCTCGGGTATGAAAAGGTTGCCAGAAAGAAAAAACTTTTCCATTCTCTGATTGGAGGAATTGGTGGCCTGGCTGTAAGTCTTTTCTCATTTCAGGTCCTCTTTCAAAACATCTGAGACGTGCCTAAAGCGCTGGGCAGGTTTTCAGATTTTCTTTTTTACTCCAACATCTTTCTCGCATTCAGTGTAACATCTCTTGTTTTTGAAACTTCAGTTGTTCTGAATGCAGGAATGCCTGACCTCCGCTATCCTTTTTTTCTTTTTTTTTCCACCCTCTTTTTATACTCCTTTCACCGTATTTTCAGATTCAACTTCCGGGCAGAACGTGAAAAGCTTGCTGACCGGCACATCTGGGTCAAGAATAACAGATCTCTTTTTTATACAATCCTTTTTCTGTCTGGCGCCTGTTCCGCCATTAGTGCCATCCTTTTTATTCCTTTGAGAGTTTTGTTTTCTTTGCTTCCTGTGGCTTTTGTTTCTTTTGCCTATACCATTCCATGTGTTCCCTGGAAAGGGAAACTTATCCGGCTGCGCGATGTGCCGGGTCTTAAAATTTTCCTCATCTCACTTGTGCTTGGACTTACAACAGTTCTGTTACCTGTACTGGCCTGCACCTCTGCGAGCAATCTCTTCGACACACCTGTATTGTTTGTGTTTTTCAGGCGCATGTTTTTCATTTTCGCCATTACCATACCTTTCGATATCAGGGATTCCGAATATGATCGAAAAAACAATGTACAAACGCTTCCAGTTGTGTTTGGAGAAAGGGCTTCGCGCCGCATGGCCTTGGCAGGGCTGGGGGTGTTTGCATTGCTAGTCCTGCTTCAACTTTTATTTGTGACTAGCACACGGATGTCTTATGCAATAGCACTCCTTTTATCTGCTGCAATATCGGCCCGCATGATCGTTCATTCCGAAAAAACGAAAAGAGATTTGTATTATTCCTTTAACCTGGAAGGTATGATGCTCCTCCAATGTATCCTGGTTGCCGCAGCCTATACATACGCGCAATAAGTAAACCCCGGCAAAATTTTTTTTCCGCAACCATATCCAGTGGCAATGTTTGAAAAAGAGTACGAAAGCCGGCAAGCCGTTTCTGTTTTAAACCGCAGCACAACGAAAAGAAAACATACAAAATAAAAATAATAGCAGTGGCAAACACCTTCCACAAGCCACTTTCAGGAATATCAAAATCGGAAAACAGCCAAATGCCTTTTTCATTCAGGGTTTTTGACAATGACTTCATCACTTCAGGTAAATCCTGCTCTTCAAAACAGTCGAGCACATAAGGAGTAATGATCAGGTCGAACCTGATTCCAGGAGGGATATCGGAAACGGTGCCGCATATAAAATGAATAGAGTTTTGGAACTCAGACGCCTTGTTCATGATCCGTTCTTGGGCCAGACTGATCATTTTTTCGGAAATATCGATATAGTATATATTGGAAGCGGTCTGACGGCGGACCATCTCAAGAAGTAATTCGCCAGAGCCTCCCCCGAATATCAGCGCGTTTGGACAGGAGTTTTTCCCTGGCAGAAAAAAAACTTGGGAACGGAAAATATTCTTGCCGAAGAAAAACCGGATCCCTGTCTCATAGAAGGGCGCCAGAAAATTAAACCCTTTTTTCAGCCGGGAGGTATTTTCCATTGCACCAGAAGATTTTGTTTCCTTAGTTTTTCCCGCCGCAAGCCAGTTCCAGGCATTCCATAATAACACGCTGGCAACTTCTGAGAATTTCAGGCGAATGGGCCTGGCTCACAAATCCGACCTCATATCCGGAAGGGCCGAGATATATCCCTCGTTCCAGCAGCTCCTTGTGCAGAATCCGGAAATACTTCATGCTGTCGGCATCAATCGTTTCTGCTGATTGTATTTCTGTCATATCCGTGAAAGCAAACCAAAAAATAGAGCCGATATAAAACACTTTGAAACTCAAGCGGTTTGTTTCAGCGAAGTCGTTTAATGCCTTTGCAAAATCGGCAGTCTTTTTGGCAAGGTCTTCGTAAAATCCAGGTTTAAGGCATTCTTTGAGTTGCGCAATGCCTGCAGCCATGGCAACGGGATTTCCACTTAACGTTCCGGCCTGGTAGACATCGCCTTCCGGAGAGATACGACCCATGATGACCGAAGATGCGCCATAGGCACCAACAGGAAGACCGCCACCAAGGATTTTCCCGTAAGTCAGAATATCAGGTTTGATTCCATAATATCCCGCAGCGCCCGTAAAGCCAAGGCGGAAACCTGAAATAACTTCATCAAATATCAGCAGCGTTTTATTTTGTGTGCAAATCTCCCGCAGAAACTCAAGGTATTCTTTATCCTGCAGCAGCAAACCGTTGTTGGCAGGAACAGGTTCAATAATGACACAGGCGATTTGACCTTTGAATTCCTCGAAGGCTTGCCTGACAGCATCCTTATTATTCAATGAGACCACTATTGTTTCATTGACAAATGCCGCAGGAACGCCAGCAGAAGAGGTGTTGCCAAAAGTAACCAGCCCCGAACCGGCTTTGACGAGGAGCGAATCGCTGTGACCATGATAACATCCTTCGAATTTCAATATTTTATCGCGACCGGTGTATCCCCTTGCAAGTCGAATGGCGCTCATCACGGCTTCGGTGCCCGAACTGACAAAACGAATTTTTTCAATATAACTGTTGTTGGATAGGATCAGAGAGGCCAGATCATTTTCAAGCGCGGTGGGTGCCCCAAACGAGCTTCCGTTTTCAACCGTTTTTTTTACTGCTTCCACTACAGATTCAGGAGCGTGGCCGAGGATCAACGGCCCCCAGGAACAACAGAAATCCACAAACTGATTGCCATCAGCATCTTCTATCCTGCACCCTTTCCCTTTTTCAAAAAACAACGGAGTGCCCCCTACAGAGCGAAACGCCCGCACCGGAGAATTGACACCACCTGGGAAATACTTTTTGGCTTTTTCAAACAGCGCTTCTGATTTTTCTCTTTTCATAAAATTACATTGTTGTGCAAATATATATCTTTGAAGCAGGATCCGCTTATTTATTCCGAACACTTTGCGGGGTTCGAAAAAATTCTGAAGAAAAGCCCTCATGAATTATCAGAATACCATTGAATTTGCCCGCCAGCTAGATGCTGATGATGTGTTAAAAAAATACAGGGCCAGATTTTATTTCCCGCAAATGAACGGCCAGGACGTTATTTATTTTACGGGCAATTCACTTGGCCTGCAGCCTAAAGCAACGCAGGATTATGTATTGGATGAGCTGGAAGACTGGGCTAACTTTGGGGTGGAAGGACATTTTCATGCTCGTAAGCCCTGGCTTTCCTACCATGAACAATTTGCCGAGCCGCTGGCGCAAATCACCGGAGCTAAGCCCGAGGAAATTGTGGTCATGAATCAGCTCACCGTAAACCTACATCTGCTACTCGTTTCTTTTTATCGTCCTACCAGTCAGCGTTTTAAAATCTTGTGTGAGGCGAAAGCATTTCCCTCCGATCAGTATGCTCTGGAATCACAAATCAAATTTCACGGATTCGACCCTGCCGTTGCGCTTGTGGAAGTTGAACCAAGAAAAGGAGAAACATGCATACGCCAAGAAGACATACTTGCTGCCATTGAAACCAACCGCAATGAACTGGCCCTTGTGATGATTGGCGGTGTGAATTATTATACCGGGCAGGTTTTTGACATGCCTTCTATTACTTCCGCAGCTCAAAAAGCCGGAGCCTTTGTAGGGTTTGACCTTGCCCATGCAGCCGGAAACCTGAAACTTAATCTGCATGACTGGAATGTCGATTTTGCCTGCTGGTGCTCCTACAAATACCTGAATTCAGGACCGGGTGGTGTCGCAGGCGTATTTGTCCATGAGCGCCATTTGCAGGAAAAAGACTTACCTCGTTTTGCAGGATGGTGGGGACACGACAAGGCCAGCCGGTTTAAAATGGAAAAAGGCTTTGTTCCAATGCCTACTGCAGAAGCCTGGCAAATGAGCAACGCCCCTGTTTTATCAATGGCAGCACATAAAGCAGCTTTGGATATATTCAGCCAAGTTGGCATGGATGCTCTTGTTCAGAAAAGCGAGAAACTTACAGGTTACCTTGAATTTATCATTGATGCTCTTGACGCAAAACTTGAAATCATTACCCCAAGGGATAAGAAGCAAAGAGGTTGTCAGCTAAGCATTGTTGCACATGGCAGAGGAAAGGAGCTTTTTCAGAAATTAATGGATGGGGGCGCGATCACAGATTGGAGAGAGCCGAACGTCATCCGTTGCGCACCGGTTCCGCTTTACAATTCCTTTGAGGACATTCACCGTTTCGGCACTCTTCTCAAAGCCTCCCTTTAGAATGCACATATTAATGATAGTCAGATAATTAGCTTCATTTCGAGGCCACTTGATCATGTATTGTGACCATTTGATATCGAATGCCCGCCCGGTGCCGGCGGCAAGCCTTGATCCTATTGAAATTTTTATACCTTTGTAAACAATAAAACAGATACCTTTCCCGTTCACAGGCAAGGTATTTTTTGTATTCATGAAAAAAACGGCCCTTTTCTTTTTCGGATGCCTTCTGTTACTGACTGGTTTTGCGCAAAAACCTATCGGGACTAACGACGTGGGTATTTTTGTAGGCTGTTCGTATTACATTGGCGATCTCAATCCGATCGGCCATTTTGGACCCTTGACGCAACCAGCCGGGGGAGTGCTATACCGCCGCAACTTAAATCCTCGTTTCAGCTTAAAAGCAAATCTACTGTTGGGTACCATAGAAGGCGATGATGCCCGTACTAATTCGGTTTCTCAGCAACAACGGAACCTGAGCTTTAAGTCATATATGCGGGAACTCGCTGTCGAAGTGGAATTTAATTTTCTGGAATACAAGACCGGTAGTAACAAGCACCCCTTCACACCCTATATCTTTGGTGGTCTTGCGGGTTATATGTTTAACCCTCAAGCCCAACTCGGGAATCAATGGATTGACCTGCAGCCACTTGGAACAGAGGGCCAAGGAACACCAGGAGGCGGGAAAAGGTATAAGCTTACCCAGATCTCCTTACCTTTTGGACTTGGCATGAAGTTAAGCATGGCCAAAAAGATTACAATTGCTGTGGAATGGGGACTACGCAAAACATTTACCGGGTACCTTGATGATGTAAGCGGCACCTATGCTCCTTCGGCCAGTTTGGCTAGGAATGGCGCACTAGCCAGTAAAATGGCTGACAGGTCTTTGACAGCAGATCCAACGAGTTCGAGAGTTGGCAGTGAACGGGGAAATGGCCGGGATGATTGGTATTCATTTGCGGGAGTAATGATTACTTTCGAGCTCAATACAAAAAACAAACCTTGTTATTCATACAAATAGCCGGAACTAAACTTCGGTAAACCCTCCCCACATGTGGGACGATTTTTTTTATTACGATGCCATTGAAAGACAAAATTGATTCAAGCCGCCTGCCATCCCATATCGCAATTATAATGGATGGTAATGGAAGATGGGCAAAGCAGAAAGGGAAACTGAGGGTGTTTGGTCATCAGAACGGCGTGCTTGCTGTGCGCGATACTGTTGAAGCGGCAGCAGAACTCGGGGTTAAATACCTTACACTGTATGCTTTTTCCACAGAGAACTGGAATCGGCCTAAATTTGAGGTCAATGCCTTAATGGAGCTTCTCATTGGCACAATCCGGAAAGAAACCAAGACACTTACCGATAATGATATCCGCCTTCAGGCAATTGGAGATATTGAAAGCCTTCCGAAGGGATGCCGCAAAGAACTGAAAGAGGCTATGGAGCTGACAGCCGGGAACAAGCGAATGACACTAGTCCTTGCCCTGAGTTACAGTTCCCGATGGGAAATTATCAATGCAGTGAAACAAATTGCCGCAAAAGCTAATTCCGGTGAAATTTCTCCCGCTGATATCACCGAATCGCTTTTTAATTCCTTTCTTTGCACCGCCGATTTACCTGATCCAGAACTGCTTATCCGTACAAGCGGAGAACAGCGGATCAGTAACTTTTTGCTTTGGCAGATCGCTTATTCGGAATTGTATTTTTCAGAAAAACTCTGGCCCGATTTCAGAAAGGAAGATCTGTATGAAGCCATTCTTGATTACCAAAAAAGAGAGCGCCGGTTTGGAAAGACGAGCGAGCAAATAGCATCCTGAATATTATGAAAAAAATTCTTTTTTATCTTTTGTTTTGTTCATCCTGTATTACTCTCATACACGCTCAGGATTCCACCCAGATCAACTTCAATACCCCCAGGGAATATTCCATTGCCAATATCAGTTTTGAGGATGCCGACAATGTCAACCATCAGGTTCTGAAACTTGTCACAGGCCTGACAGATGGGGATAAGATCACTATTCCGGGAGAGAAAATTTCAGAAGCCATTCAGAACCTCTGGCGTCAGGGTCTTTTT
>DASYGQ010000041.1:0-6315 GCA_035999585.1 Bacteroidia bacterium
GCTGGCCAAGCTGGAAGACAGCGAGAGTGAAGCTTCGGTATTCAGGTATTTGTCGCTTTCCAAGCTGCTGGGGCTCGATAAAAACAATTGGTATTCCTTGCTGGATGGCAAAACCGGTCCTTCCGGAGAGAACGAGTCGGAGAATGAGAAGATCGATCTGGTGTATGTCGACATACTTTCCAAGGCACAGGAGACAGCTGCCATTTATTCAGGTTTTCTGTTTAAGTATTATTTCAAGCCGAACACCAGGGAGCTGGGGTATCTCGTTCTGCAGCATGTGATGCGGAGAGATGTGCGGAAGGAACATGTGTCGTACGCACAAAAAGGGGGCAAGGAAAACAATACCTATTTCAGCAGTATGGGCCCGGCGCTGAAGATACCCGGAGAGTTTTTCATTATTCCGGCTGAGCAAATCCTCAATGTGAATATTACGTATCTCGAGATTGATATTCCGGTGGGTTCCTGATGGTTACAAAATGGATCGCCCCATAGGGGTCCCTTCGGGGCGGATCTTTATGATTTGTTATGATAAAATAGGATGTTCAATCAGACAAGTCAAGAATTTCAAAAGATGAACGACAAAGTGACAAAGTTGATCGACATTGTAACAAAGCAGACGAGAAAAGTGTCAAAGATGATCGACAAAGTACCAAAGTCGATGAGAAAAGTACAAAAGCAGACTAAGAATTTCAAAAGATGATCGACAAAGTACTAAAGCAGACGAGAAAAGTGACAAAGTCGATGAGAAAAGTACAAAAGCAGACTAAGAATTGAAAAAGATGATCGACAATGTAGCAAAGCAGACGAGAAATGTGACAAAGTTGATGAGAAAAGTACGAAAGCAGACTAGGAATTGAAAAAGATGATCAGCAATGTCACATTGTCGATCATCTTTGCGGCAAACATGACTTACAAAATGCAATCTCGCCCTTTGTAGTATGTAACGGATTGATAATGAGTGTTGGGTTTTCAAAAAGATTTTACCTTTGAAAAGAGACAATGCCGTATTCCCCTAATCAGCCGCCAATCTGAATCATGCTGCGGTTGGCTTCGAAGCTCATATTGGTGTCTTTGATTTGTTCGAAGTCGAACAGGCCTCCTCTTTCTTTTTTCTTACCGCTCAGATTGCTCAGGATCAACGGACGGATATCCATCCCTTTTCTCCAGGCGCTTAAGAGGTCGTTTTCGGTGGTAGAAAACAGACAGTTTTTCATTTTTCCGTCGGCGGTGAGACGAAGACGGTTGCAATTGCCGCAGAATGGTTCGGTAACGGTGGTTATAAAGGCAAAAGACCCGGTGTGACCGGTGACCTTATATTTTTTAGCGGTGTCACTGGGCTGATCTTCCAGTTTCAGGATGCTGTATTCTTTTTCGATCCATTCCAGGAGTTCGCGGTAAGGCACTACCCGATCACGGTTCCATTTGTTTCCGGCAAAAGGCATGAATTCAATGAAGCGAACATCCAGCGCGAAATCACGGGTCCATGCAATGAAATCCAGGACGGCATGTTCGTTGACTCCTTTCATCACCACCATGTTCACCTTCACAGAAAAGCCGTGCTTCAGCAACAAATGGATATTGGCTTTGATCTTTTCAAAATCACCACGCTGGGTGATGGCTTTGAACTCAGCGGGGTTGAGGGTATCCAGACTCACATTCACCGAGCGGATGCGCGCTTCCTGGAAAGCATCGATATAAGTGTCGGCTAAAACAGCATTGGTGCTGATGGCCAACTCAACGGGAAGTGCTGAGAGTTTTTGAATGATTGTTCTTGCATCTTTGCGCAGGAGCGGTTCGCCGCCGGTGAGGCGGATCTTCCTGACACCCATTTCAACAAACACCTTTGAGATGCCTTCGATCTCATCGGTCTGCATCATTTTAGCGGATGGGGTGACGGGGCTTTTCTCGTCGGGCATGCAATAAACACAACGCAGGTTGCAGGCATCTGTCAGTGAGATGCGCAGGTAATCGTGCTTCCTGCCGAAGCTATCGGTGAGTTGATTCTCTTGCATTTTTGGGTCTTTAAAGTTAGTTATATTTACAGAATCTCCGGGAGGATTTCTGCGTTAAAATCATTTCCGGAAAGGATCAATTGTTATATCAGATCAGTATGGCCGTTTCTGTTGCAGTTATATTACTTTCTCTTTTCGGGGTGGCGTTTTTTTATTCGGCCGTGGGTCATGGCGGAGCAAGCGGTTACCTGGCTATGTTGAGCATGTTGGGTGTAAGCGCCGCGCTGATGCGCCCGGGAGCCCTGCTGCTGAACATTGCCGTGTCCGGTATTTCTTTCTGGCAATATTACCGGGGCGGACATTTCCGCTGGCGTTTGTTTTATCCCTTTGCCATTCTCTCCATACCCATGGCATACGCAGGATCCTATGTGAACCTGAACCCGCATCTGTACAAACAGATCCTGGGTGTTTGTCTGGTACTGGCTGTATTGCGCATCCTGGGGGTTTTTAACCGGAAGACAGACGGACCGGAGAAAGAAGTTCCCCTGGTTGTTGGTGTGCTTATCGGTGCGGCTCTTGGTTTCCTGAGTGGCATGATTGGAATAGGAGGAGGTATTCTCCTGAGTCCGGTGATTCTGCTTTGTAACTGGGGCCGAATGAAAGACACGGCTGCCACTTCCGCATTGTTTATCCTTGTGAACTCACTCGCGGGTATATTCGGTTTTATCCGGCAGGGAACTGCCTGGTCACCCGAATACGCTTCCTGGCTGGTCGTAGCCATCACGGGCGGATTGCTTGGTTCCTTCTGGGGTAGCCGCAGGGCGGAGCAAAGCAGTTTGAAATACGTACTCGCTACGGTACTTTTGTTTGCAGCCGTGAAATTGGTGTTTGTTTAAACAATGATCAGGCTTAATCAGAGTCCTATTTTATCATAACAATCATGAAAATCAGCGGTCCATCCAATCAAAACATTAGAATAAGAAATTGATCATGATCAGTGTAGCCGAAGCAAAAGCCATCATCACACAAGAAGTTCAGTCCCTGAAGGGTGTGGAGCAGATTGCTGTGGGTGCATCGCTGGGTTACAGGCTTGCTGAAGAAATACGTTCTCCACTGGATCTTCCGCCTTTTGACCAGTCGAACGTGGATGGGTATGCGGTAGCCATGACGAAGGGGAAAGAAAAGAAATGGAAAATTATCGGGGAGGTCGCCGCCGGAGAGCCCTGTAATTATGTCTTACAAGCCGGAGAAGCTATCCGGATATTTACCGGTGCCGTTGTTCCACAGGGAAGCGATTGTGTGCTCATGCAGGAAAAAGTAAGCCGCCAGGGGGATCAGATCAGTTCTTCAGAGGAAGCATTGCCGTCTCAGTTCATCCGAAGAAAGGGCGCTCAGATCAAAACCGGTGCACTGGCTTTGATGCCGGGGACAGTCATCAGCCCTGCTGTGATCAGTTTCCTGGATGCACTCGGACTGCCCCGCATCCGTGTTTTCAAAAAGCCCGGCATCGCAATCATCGTGACAGGCAATGAGCTGGAGAAAGCAGGCAGTGTTTTATCCGCAGGAAAAAATTACGAATCGAATGCTTCTGCTTTGCAGGCGGCGCTTCAACAAATCGGTTTACATGCAGCAAGCGTGGAATTTGTAAAAGACGAAAAAATAGCTTTGAATGAAGCCGTACAAAGAGGTTTGTCCTTCGATCTGTTATTGATATCCGGTGGTATTTCCGTGGGTGATTACGATTACGTGAAAGAAGTGCTTCTGGAAAACGGAACGCAGTGTCTGTTTCACGGCATCGCACAAAAACCCGGCAAGCCTTTGTTCTTTGGAAAAAACAAAAACGGATATGTGTTCGGCTTACCTGGGAATCCGGCATCAGCGCTTACCTGCTTTTATGAATATGCCGGCCCGGCACTGAAACGCATGCAGGGGCGTGAACACATTTTTCTCAAAACACTGCGTATGCCGCTTCGCAAGGAGCTGCGTAAGAAAAAAGGCCTGGCCCATTTCCTGAAAGCGCATTGCTCGGAAAATGAGGTCGAAGCGCTGGAAGGACAGGATTCTTTCATCATGAAATCGCTGGCTTCGGCCAATGCATTTATTTACCTGCCGGCCGATACAGAACATATCGGGGCCGGAGATTCCGTGGAAGTCCATTTATTACCTGAATAAGATCACATGAAAGTTTTGTTTTTCGGTCCTCTCGCAGAAATTACAGGTAGCTCACAACTTGAGTTGGAATCGTGTGGTACAACCGACAAATTGTATGAGCTTATTCTGAGACAATATCCGGAAATGAAAAATAAGAGCATCAAGCTTGCTTTGAATCAGGAGCTTGTTGCCGGGAACATGAACATACAAGCAGGTGATGAGCTGGCTGTGATGGCGCCCTTCGCTGGGGGGTGAAATCAATATATAAAACAAAAAGAATAACGAATATCGAACACTGAATATCGAATTTCGAAGGTGACGTAATATTACAACAATGAATTCTGCAAAAACAAAACCTCATACAGTCCTGCAGCAAGGTCCCGTCAGTCCGGATTTTGTATCCGCCTCCATCGCCAGCCACAGCGCCAAAACAGGCATCGGCGCTCATACCATATTCCTCGGTCAGGTGCGAAAGGATGAGATTCAGGGTAAACCGGTGGAAGCCATTGAATACACCGCCTATCCGGAAATGGCTGAAAAAGAATTTTCCAGAATAAGAGAAGAAGCCTTTGCCAAATACGAGTTAAGCTGTTTGCACATACACCACAGCCTGGGACTCGTCAAAGCCGGCGAGATATCCCTCTTTGTCTTTGTCTCCGCCAAACACCGCAAGCAGGTTTTCGAAGCCTGTTCATTCCTGGTGGAGCAGATCAAGGCCCATGTCCCCATCTGGGGCAAGGAAATCACATCCGATGGATCCTATACCTGGAAAGAAAACAAACCCGTCTAATCTTCATTTATGGTCGACATCACTTCAAAATCAAATACTCTTCGCAGTGCAATTGCACAGGCTGTTGTTAAGCTCAGCAATGCGGGTGCCATGGAGGCGCTCCGCAATAAAACCGTACCCAAGGGCGACGTGTTTGAAATGGCCAAAGCGGCAGGATTGCTGGCTGTCAAACGCACAAGCGACCTGATTCCCGATTGCCATCCGCTGCCCATTGAATTTGCATCCGTCAAATACGAAATTCAGGAGATGGAAATCCGCATCCTGATGGAGGTGAAGACCGTTTACAAAACCGGGGTAGAGGTGGAAGCCATGCATGGCGCTTCAGTAGTGGCCCTTACGGTGTATGACATGCTGAAACCACTGGATAAAGGAATTGAGATAGGCAGCATCCGTTTGCTGGAGAAAAAAGGTGGGAAGTCGGACCGCAGCAAAAAAGAGAAACTGGCGCTCAAAGCCGCTGTGCTTATCATTTCCGATTCGGTGGTGGCAGGCATACGCGAAGATAAATCAGGTAAAGCCATTGCTGCCAAGCTGAAGACCTGGTCGGTCAATGAAGCAAACTGCTATGAAGTTTCCGATAGTCTTTCCGATATCCAGTCAAAAATACGTCAACTCATCAATGAAGGAAATAATCTGATTGTCACGACCGGTGGCACAGGTCTTTCGCCACGGGATGTGACACCTGAAGCTATCCGGCCCTTGCTCGACCGGGAGATTCCGGGCCTCATGGAAACAGCCAGGGCTTACGGACAGGCGCGCACACCGTTTGCGATGCTGTCAAGAAGTCTGGCTGGGTTCAGCGGTGACACACTGATCCTGGCTTTGCCTGGCTCGCCGGCTGGTGCCGTCGAGTCGATGGATGCTTTATTTCCTCAGATACTGCATGTGTTCGATGTGAAAAAAGGCGCAGGACATGATGAGGTGTAAAGGGCAGAGCTCCCTCATCCCTCTAATTTTGTACTTTTGATGCCGGACGAAATAAATAAGCAACTATGCAATTCTCTCTGAAAGCGAACCTTGTTGATCTGGAAAGCAAAACCATTTACCCGGCTGAAATCAGCGTGAGTAATGGCCGGATCGCATCCGTGAAGCGAATCGACGAGAAGCCGGAGCAATACATCCTCCCCGGATTTGTGGATTCGCATGTACATGTGGAAAGCTCCATGCTGGTTCCTTCCGAGTTTGCCCGTCTCGCAGTGACACACGGCACCGTAGGAACCGTTTCCGATCCCCATGAAATAGCCAATGTTTTGGGCATTACCGGTGTTGAATACATGATTGAGAATGCAAAGCAGGTACCCTTTCATTTTTTCTTTGGTGCTCCATCCTGTGTTCCTGCCACAGCATTTGAAACGGCCGGCGCAGTCATTGATTCTGCAGGTATCGAAGTATTGATGAAACGTCCCGAGATCCTGTACCTGG
>DASYGQ010000048.1:0-15140 GCA_035999585.1 Bacteroidia bacterium
CCTGGTGGAATTATGCTTGCGGCACCGACATCAATATCAACATTACGGATAACCGCGTGACACCCTGCTCCTGCAGCCAGGAAGGTCCGGGTGATGCATTCTGGTTCCGTTCCATCGGCGATGCGGGAGGAGCTTTGCATATAGAACAGAGCATGAGCAATACAAGAACAATTCAGGGCGCTGCGTTCCAGAATGTTGGATGCACCGATATTATCGGGTACGACTGGATCAGTCCGTTTGCAGGAGGCATCAACCTCGAAGTATTTGCCGGTCAGAACATTTACAACTCCGGTACAGGTGTGACGCACTTCCGCTGGAAAGCAACACGCATTGCAAACGAAAACCTTACACCCATACCATTGGGCTGGCAAACACCTGTGATCCTGAACGCTGCCGGAAAGATATCCCGTGAATACATGGTACACCTTGATACATTTCACTACCATAGCTTCAATCTGGATATCGGGCCCGATGGCTCTGGCGACAATATCGCGTTCCGTATTCCGAACCAGGACATCAGTCAGGAACCGAGCATTCTTGCTGCACATCCCGGAAAAGTTCCATTCGTCGATATCTTCTGGAGAGATATTTTCTGGAGCGGCGGGTATATCGACAGCAAGTCTCTGGCCGATGGCTTGTATCGTTTCGACCTGGAACTGGGCAAATACAATAGCAGCGGAAATTTTGTTGTGACCGCTGTCGACCCGAATACGTTCCAGATCTCCGAATATGGCAATCTCGACAATTCTCAGAATCCTACTGCAGCATACCTGAACATGAGCGGCGGGCTGGCCAGGAACTTCAACATGCTGGTGAGAATAGACAACGCACATTGCAATGCAAATATTCACGATGCAATACTGCTTGAAACCCTGGCTAAATCCGGTGCCTGTGGCTTTATACAATATACCAGCACCAATCAGCATGTAAGACTGAGTTTTGAGGCTACACAACCGAGGAACTTTGCCTATTTCGTATACAGTGTTATTAAAGGAAACAACACTGTTCCGACTGGTATCAACCCTGCAGGCTATGTAAACACGGGTGTAGACGATTTCCTGCTTTCGGGAGGAGTTTACTATGATGACCTCAGTGTGTTTTCATTACTGAACGGCTGTCCCGGGCAAGCCGCGTTCTCAGAAAATCTCTATGTCTACTCGATTGCTACAGATGGATATAGAAGACTATATGAGTATGATGCTTCGGATGTGAATGCATTTGCATTGAGCAATACATAAAGCAGGGCCTGAAGGTCTGAAACAAAAAAGGAGGATGCATCTGCGTCCTCCTTTTTTTATCTGCTGATTGATTTCAGAAGTGATACGGTCAATAGCCAGTGGGTCATCAGTTACCCAGCTTCACAAGCCGGCGGGAGATGGATTGTTCTCCCACGGAGATCTTCAGGAGGTACATGCCGGCAGAAAGTTCGTACTGAGAAGCACGAAGGTTATATGCATGCCGGCCTGCATCTTGCGTCTCCTCCGTCAATGTGCTTACCTTTTCTCCCAACATATTGAAGAGCTCTATGCGCACCCGGGAAACTTCTTTCAGCCGGTAGGAAATGGTTGTGGCATCTGTAAACGGATTAGGATAAGTGTTCAGATCAAGCACTCCCAGCGTCTTTTTATCCTGTATTCCCAAAGGCGAGCCATAGGTATATTGCATAATCATAACCATCATTTCATCTTTGGATGTGAGTCCCCAGCCCACCGGATTAGGACCCGCCGTATTCATAAATGTGGCTTCGTGCACAAATCCATTTCTCGGGTCGACCGGTAAAAAAGGATAGATAGTCCTTTCTGCAGCCTCAGGCCCCCATTCATAATATCCCTGATTGAAGGTGTAATCAAAATTGTAGAACCCATCGTAAATCTGAGTGCCCTTGGTTCCATCCGGGTTTCTCAGGTAGATATTATATCCCGTTCCGTATTTATGGGTATGCGTATACAGCATCCAGACATTCCAGGAATTGGTTTCTGTTGTATCATAGGCCTCGGATGTAAACGTATGATGCATTGAATCTTCCGGAATGGAAATAGCCAGATTGGCAAAATACCGGGTATACATAATGCTCTGGGCTGTACCCTTGGGTTGCGTGTAGATATTCAGGTAAAGATCAACCGCCAGTACGGAATCAGCATTTCGGTTATACAGATGATAGTTCAGATCGAGCACATCCGTTTTTGTCCATAAATAAGCCGTCTTGGGAGGCAAGGTGATGGACCTTGTTTTCGGAGAAAAGACGCAAGCCAGGTTGGCGCTGCCATGAGAAGATTTACTCGTATCTCTTAGTCCTTCGGGAAAGGAAACACTTTGACCGGTAAAATATTTGTAAATGACGAAGTGATGCGTTTCCGGCACAAGAGCCAGTTCCACTTTATATATTTCCGTATCCGAAGCGAGACGCGGGTTATACTTCAGAAACCATTCCTGTTCTGAATTTGTTCCAACAAACACTTTACCCACATGTATCTGAAAGCCCTGGGAAGGATTGGGCGGAGACAATGGAGCAGCCAGGCCATCGATTCCCTTGCCTCTGTAATAGGTATTGATCAGAGAGGTGTCCACGACCGACCCTGTTTGCGGGGCACCTTCAAGTACCCATTGCCGGATCAGCTCAATTTCCGGCTTGCTGAGGCCGGCATTCGGAGGCAATGGCATGCGGTCGCCTTCATTCGTGTTGAGTCCATTGTCGGCATCCAAACTGTTGTTGATTTTACGGAGCAGGTAACTCCGGTGCGGATAACCCGGATCAATGCGCTTATCTCCCCTGGCCTTGGCAGCCGGATTAACCGGTTGCGCCGATACAAGATTCGAATAAACCGTTGCGGGAGAAGCGCTCAGATCCAGCAAACCGGAGGGACTGCCGCCGGAGTGGCAACCCAGGCATTTGGCCTGGAAGATGTTATAAACCTGAGTATAGGTACTTGTCTGTGCAGAGGCCTCCTGGCAAAACAAGTATGTGATGGCGAACAGAAAAAAGAAACGGCATGGTCTCATGGCTGCTGATTTTCTATGGCTTTCTAATCACTAATTTCCCCTGTTTCAGCAAACCCTGATTCATGCCTGTCACACGATAGAAATAAAGTCCCTGAGATATTCCCTCCAAACCAAGCTCATAAAATGGAGCGCTGATCCTGTCATAAAGAACCATTTTTCCACAAGCATCGTAAATCTGAATCCCGGTTGCATTGAAGGGCAGATTGTCAATCTTCACCACATCCGAAGCCGGATTGGGAGAGAGTGTGATCTTTTGATTCAGTTGATCCTCGTTGATACCGGCCGGCAGGGTAAAGCTCAGATCATCCACAAACAAAGTGCTGTTTACTACGGAACTATTCTGCTGACTGGATAATAGTACGATCACACCGGTATCCGGGAGCGCAGTGCTGGAATAATTCAACTGAACGGTGAATGAGGTATAGGTACTTACATGCGCTGTATCCAGAAATTTGGCATGACCAACTGTTATCCTCTTTTTAAGAAGGGTATCCCATTGGCTTACCGTCACTTCCACAGAAGCTGTATCCTTGCCGGCCGGTGTGTATTTGTACCATCCGCTCAGGCTAACCGGCCTCATGGTATACGCAAAGCCTCCATCAATGGCTTTTGTGCTGGCATTGATTGTCCCGGTGGCTGCCAATCCCGGCACATTCATATTGTAGGGAACGCCTATGTGAGCCGTAACCAGCTTGATGGCGTAGGTGCCACCATGAATATCGGAAGCAGCCGTGGCCTTTGTCACTGTTTTGATACCCAGTATAGCCGTTTGTGAATTCAGTGTCCCCCATCCCTGAGGATCTTCGTAATTTCCTCCGCTGCTCCAGCTCTCAAAGCCTGAATTGGGAATTGTCTGCGATCGGCCCGCCGATGCAAACAAACATCCGGCTATCACGCATATATGTATCTTTTTGATCATTTTATTTTTTCTTTGATTATATATACATTTGCAATACCTTTTACATAATACTATTTAGGGAATTGCTGCCTGCAAGATTACCTTTTAGCTGAAGCCATGCAATACTGATCATTCAGTAATTTGAAGCAAACCGGCAAACCATTTAATAATTTCTATCATGCTTCTCGAAACAAACCAATATCAGGAATTTGCAGAGTTGCTTGACAGTCAGCAATTTTCTGTCACCCAGCCTGACTACAGCCTTCTCGCCAGACATATTAGTCAGCTAAAAGTCCTGAGTGAAATGGGAAACAGTTCGATCCTGGTGGTTGATCTCCGCAAAAAGAGTTATGCATTTTCTTCAGGCTTTTACGACCTGTTCGTGAAGGACATGGAACAATTGGCCATCTTTTCCCAATCATTGCTTGATCAACGCATTCATCAAAAAGATGCAGCAGCCCTTGTAAGTCTGTGGACGGTATCACTTCGTTTTTGTTTCACCATCCCTCCGGCTGAGAGGAAGCATTACAAGATCATTATGGATTACCGGATTGTGGGTCCTAAGGGCAATTATGTGCGGATCATAGAACAACATCAGGTGCTTGAAATGGATCCCGATGGGAACATTTGGCTAACCTTGAGTTTTGTGGACATCTCGCCCGATCAGGACCTGGAAAGCGGGCTCCGGTATTCCATTGTCAATTGTAAGACAGGAGAAGTGATGGGACTTCCTTCTGAAGACAAGATAAGCTCCCAGTCCCCAACCGTCAAACTGAGCACGAGGGAGAAGCAAATCCTTTCGCTGATCAAGGAAGGATACATCAGTAAAGAAATTGCGACCAAGCTCTTCTTAAGCGTACATACGGTTAATACACATCGCCAGCGCATACTCGAAAAGCTTAATGTAGCTTCGTCCATCGATGCCATCCGTTATGCTTCCGACCTCAACCTTTTGGGCTGAAATTACAATTCCAGGGGGTCACGTTTAGCAATTATTTCATCGTCAGTCCTTCCGGCTTTTTTTCTTCGATTATTTCTTCCCGTTCTCAATCCTCATACTAGTAATAGGCCGATCAGCCTGCTTCATTTTTTTAATAATATGAAAAAAAATGGATTAAAATTTGGTTGGTAACTTTAAAGTTACATATATTTGCGTAACTTTTAAATTACATATCATGAAAACAGAAATTAAACACACCTGGCATTTCAATCAATCTCCTGAAGAGGTTTGGGAATATCTGACCAAATCGGAGCTCTTGGAACAATGGATGATGAAAACAGACTTTAAGCCTATTGTAGGCCATAAATTCACTTTCATCTGCACGAATATCACTTATTGCGAAGTACTGGAGGTGAAGCCTTTTACCAGACTTGTCTATTCCTGGAGAACCAATTCAGTCAAAGATGGCAACCCCTTCGACTCCAAAGTGGAATGGACACTCATCCCGAAGAAACAAGGAACTGAACTGCAGTTAGTGCACAATGGCTTTACTGCTCTGGAAGACGTCGCCGGACATGACAATGGCTGGACCACGCTTGGAAAGCAGTTTGTTGAGCTCTTAAGTTCTGTTGAAAAATGAAAACACAAACATTTGATTCACCCAATAAATTACCTGGCATGAAAACTGAAATTAAAAACGAATGGATTTACGAGCAACCTCCAATAAAAGTCTGGGATTACCTCACCCGGGCGGACTTAATCGCGCTATGGCTGATGCCTAACAACTTCAAGCCAATTCTCGGTCATGAATTTCAGTTCAATGCAAAACCAATACCGAGTCTTGATTTGGATGGTACTTTTCAGTGTAAAGTCCTTGAATTGGTTCCTACCCAGAAACTTGTTTACACCTGGAAAGGCGGCCCCGGCAATGGAGTTTTCACACTCGACACCATTGTTGAATGGACATTGGTGAAACATGGAAAAGGTACAAAACTGCTTTTAAGACAGACTGGGTTCAAAGATTCCAACTTCTCCATCTTTACCGCAATGAATGGCGGCTGGCAGTCAAATGTTCAGAAAATGATTACACTCTTAAATACAACCGATCATGGCAGCACACAGGTTTGATGCATTTCAGGTAATTGCCGACCCAAGTCGCAGGCACATGATGCAGCTGCTTTCAAAAGAAAACATGACCATCAATGCGCTCGCAGATAATTTTGATATGAGCCGACCTGCGGTTTCAAAGCATATTAAAATAATGTATGATGCAGGTTTTATCTCTATTACAGACATTGGCAGAGAGCGCTATTGCACCTTGAAACAGGATGGGTTTCAGGAATTACAGGATTTCATCAACTATTTCGATAAGTTCTGGGCTGGCAAACTCAAGAAATTAGAGACTCTTTTAAATAAGAAGATAAATGAAAAATAATGCACTCTGTAATGGAGGCAAACTATAAAAGGTAACAAACACTAAATTTCAAACGATGGAAACGAAAAAGGATTTCAACTATATCCTTACAGTAAAAGCATCTGCTAAGGAAACCCTGAAAAAGATCAGCCAGGTTAATTTATGGTGGGCAAAAAACTTCAAAGGCAAGGCCGATAAATTACATGATGTGTTCTCCGTCCATTTTGGGGATACCTATGTCAATTTCAAAATTTCCGAAGCGATCCAGGAAAAGAAAATCACATGGCTGGTAACCGATTGCAATCTTCATTGGATAAAAGATAAAAAAGAATGGAAAAACACAGAGGTTATTTGGAATCTGACGGAGGAAAACGGCAACACCATAATTAATTTCGTTCACAAAGGCCTTACTCCCGAGAGCGAATGTTATGAGAGTTGCAAACCCGGATGGACGCACCATATCCAGGATAGTCTCGTCAAACTAATTGAACAGGGGAAAGGTTTTCCGGAATAGGGAATATAAAACGGGTCAGGAAGGAAACCGGTAATCCGCGGGTTAATGCTATTGAATCATGGCATTACCATCATGTATGTTGATCGATGATTTTCTTTAGCTGAGCTGCAGACAACACTCCCGATTGGCGCCACTTTACTTCTCCGTTTTTAAAGACAATGAGTGTTGGAACTCCTTTAACCTGATAGGCACTTGCCACTTGCGGATTTTTGTCCACATCAATTTTGATAACAGAGGCCTTATCTCCAACCATATTTTTCAATTCCACTAGAATGGGTGCCATCATTTTACATGGACCACACCATTCCGCAGAAAAATCTACAAGCACAGGCTTCTCTGAATGAATAATTTGTGAAAATGTCATGCGGTTTTCTTTTGGTCACTATAAATCTCCAATGGATAGCAACGCCCGTTTTATATTTAAACATGCTTCTGAACTGCATGCCAGGATCTGCCATTGTAAACATGCAGATAACCATGACGCTGAAGCAGGCTTTTGGCCGACGCACTGCGCATACCAGATGCACAACAGGTTATAATAGGCTGTCCTTTGCTTTTCAGTTTTCCCAAATTGTTTTCCAACTGATCCAAAGGGATGTTCACAGAACCCTTGACATGACCACCGGCGAATTCACCTTTGGAACGAACATCAACTATCACTGCACCTTGCGCGATCAATGTTTTTAGATCCACCTTAGGGCCCAAGCCCAATATTTTTCGAATTGTCTTAATCATATTGGTCATTTAAATTTGAACACCCTATTCCTCAACCTGCTTAAATCAGACAACCCGGGTTTTAGGGTTGTGAGGTTTTGTTCTTTCCCCTCGTATCAATGCCAAAAGGCATATACAAAGGACATGTACCTACCAAACCGGTGGCAATAAAAATGACTGACAGTATCAGTCCAATGATTGCTACCGTACCATTGATCACATTTGCAAAGTAAAGTATAATGATTGCCACTGCAATCAGAATACGAACTGTTTTGTCGAAATTACCCATATTTTTTTTCATAGCATATGTTTTTTGTATGTCCGCGATATAAAATAACCTCATGACACGGAATCTGTCCGCAAGTACCGAAAGAAAGCGCTGTCAGCTCATGATAGAAATCAGTAAGCATGATGATTGATATCTTGAATCCCTCTCCCACACATTCGTTTCTTTGATTGAGCGAACTTCTGGAGAGAGCAGGCTAAATCTGCATTGCTGTTATTCTTCCAGTGGTCTTTTTACTCCATTCCCAAACCCCAACCGGTCAACGGTCTATTTCTCAATTTATGAGTGTATACGATTTCCATACAAAAGGCTTGACAAACGAGGAAGTGGCTGAGTCCAGGCGACACTTTGGCAGCAATCAATCTCATTTTGCAGAAGAAAATTATGTTTGGTTGGCTTTTAAGAGCGTGGCAAAGGAACCCATGGTTATACTTTTACTGGCGGCATCAAGCCTGTATTTCATAAGTGGCAAATATGGCGATGGCGTATTCCTGGCGGTTGCTATTGCTTTGATATCGGCTATTTCCCTTTATCAAAGTACGCGAAGCCGAAACGCATTGGAAAAACTCAAAAAATTCACGCAACCGTTTTGCAAGGTTATCCGGAATGCCGATGTTGAAGAAATACCAAGAGAGGATTTGGTGATTGGCGACAGCCTCATGATGGGGGAAGGCGAACTTGTCGCCGCAGACGGTATCATCATCCATTCCAATGATTTCTCGCTCGATGAATCCTTACTTACTGGTGAATCGCTATCTGTTTATAAAGACAGTGCCAAGACCGACAACAAGGTTTTTCAGGGGACTATGGTGTCTGGTGGATTGGGCATTGCAAAAATCATTGCAATCGGCAACGATACAAAATTAGGTCGGATCGGTACCAGCCTGGAGGAAATCCAAGAAGAAAAGACCCCTCTCGAACAACAAATCAACAATTTTGTAAAGATAATGGTGATGATAGGGCTCGTTGTTTTCCTTATTGTCTGGCTTCTGAATTATCTGCGCTCACACAATATTTTGCATAGTCTTTTGGAGGCATTGACATTGGCCATGAGTATTTTACCGGAAGAAATACCTGTTGCTTTTACGACATTCATGGCACTTGGTGCCTGGAGATTGATGAAAATGGGAATTGTTGTCAAGCAAATGAAAACGGTTGAGACACTGGGAAGCGCTACCATCATTTGTACCGACAAAACCGGCACTATAACAGAAAACAAAATGACCCTTGCAAAGCTATTTGTGCTGGGGTCGGGTAAATTCTCAGAGCCTGGAACGAAAATGGGTCCTGCTGAGAAGGACCTCGTAACAATTGCAATGTGGGCCAGCGAGCCCATTCCATTTGACCCCATGGAGATTGCACTTCATGAAGCTTATTCAGGAATCATGTCATCAGATGAGCGACAAAACTACAAGCTTATCCATGAATATCCATTGGGTGGCAAGCCTCCGATGATGACCCATATATTTGAGAATGCGGATGGCAAGCGAATTATTGCTGCCAAAGGAGCCATAGAGGCTTTGGTCCAGGTATGTATCTTGTCTGAAGCAGAAAAATCGGTTATAGGGGAAGCCATAAAAGCCTTGTCAGTAAGCGGGTTTCGTCTTTTAGGTGTTGGTGAGGCGGATTTCGGTGACAGTTCATTTCCCAATACCCAACAGGAAATTAAATTTCAGTTCAAAGGCATCGTTGCCTTTTATGATCCTCCTAAAAAAAACACAAAGCAAGTATTTGAAGATTTCTATAGAGCTGGAATCGATGTTAAAATAGTCACCGGCGACAATGCGGCTACCACTTTATCTATTGCCGCGCAGGTTGGACTCAAAGGCGAAAAAACGTGCTTAACGGGAGATGAATTAATGTCTTTGAACGACTCTGATCTTCTTCAAAAGGTGCGAAACACACAAATTTTTACACGGATGTTTCCGGAAGCAAAACTCAGGATCATAAATGCACTGAAAGCGGATCATCAAATCGTTGCGATGGTTGGCGACGGAGTAAACGACGCTCCTGCCTTAAAAGCCGCACATATAGGGATTGCCATGGGTAAAAAAGGAGCCGAAATTGCTCATCAGTCTGCTTCCCTGATACTCGCAAACGATAATTTATCACAAATGGTTGAAGCTGTTGCCATGGGAAGAAGAATCTACCATAATCTGAAAAAGGCTATTCAGTATATTATTTCCATTCACATTCCGATTATTCTCACCGTATTTATTCCCTTAGCTCTGGGCTGGAAGTTTCCGAATATATTCTCTCCGGTTCATATCCTTTTCCTGGAATTGATAATGGGCCCCACCTGCTCGATTATCTATGAAAATGAACCCATGGAACCCAATGCAATGGATCAGAAACCACGTTTATTTGCCGTCACCTTCTTTAATTGGAAGGAGTTGACCACCAGTATTCTGCAAGGACTGGCAATAGCAGCAATGGCTTTGACAGTTTATCAATATGGCTCAGCTGGCGGACTGGGAGAATCTATCACCAGAACGATGGTTTTTGTGCAACTTATTTCTGCCAATATCGCACTCACATTCGTAAACCGGTCATTTCATTACTCCATACTGACAACTTTGAAGTACAAAAATGACCTGGTAATACTTATCACGGGAAGCACGATCGTCCTTACCGCGTTGCTGCTTTTTGTTAAACCATTTATTGCATTTTTTGAATTTGCTTCATTGAATGCTTCTCAATTGGCTATCAGCAGTGGGCTTGGTTTACTCTCAGTAATTTGGTACGAAGGTGTCAAGTTTGCTAAGAGAATTGCCGGCAAATTAAATCACGAATAATCTTAAAATAATCATGAAATATTTGCGTAGTCAAATAACTACATATATATTTGTAGCCAAATAGCTACACAATGAATCTAAGACGAGATGTCTTCCAAGCCCTGGCAGATCCTACAAGAAGGGCAATACTGCTGCTGCTTGCCTCACAATCCATGGCTGCAGGTGCCATCGCTTCCAACTTTGACACAGCCAGACCCACCGTTTCCAAACACCTGCAGATACTCACCGAGTGCGAATTGCTGGAACAAAAGCAAAACGGCCGGGAGGTTTATTACCACATAAACGCCAAAAAAATGAAAGAAGTAGCTGACTTTATCGAGCCCTTCCGCCAAATGTGGGACAAACGGTTTAATAAATTGGAAACCATCATGAAAAAATACAAATCAAAAAAATCCGAGTGAAATGGAACGTAAAACCAAAATCATAGCTGAAGACGGCAAACAGGAAATGATCATTACCAGGGAATTTGACCTGCCCCTGGAGTTGCTCTTTAAAGCTTATGAGGAACCCGAACTTGTAGCACAGTGGATGGGAACGAAAGTCCTGAAACTCGAAAGTAAAAAGCATGGTGCTTACCAGTTTGAAACCGCCGATCCACAGGGTAAAGTGCTTATGAAGGCTCACGGAGTGATTCATGAATTTATTCCTAATCAGAGAATCATCCGAACATTCGAAATGGGCAATGCTCCATTCTCTGTCCAGCTCGAATTCTTTGAATTCGAAAAGCTTTCCGACGAGACCAGCAAACTCACCATGCAGGTTATTTATAAAACAGCCGCAATCAGGGATCAGGTATTGAAGTTGCCATTTGCTTTTGGATTAAACATGGCACATGACCGCTTACAGGAAATCATTAATCGCTTAAAATAAAATATCATGGCAAAAAGAACTAAAATCATTTATTGGATCAGTACCGGTTTATTGTCATTTGGAATGCTATCCAATGGCACGGCACAACTTATTCATGCCAAAGGGTTTAGTGATATGTTTGCACACCTTGGATACCCACCCTATTTTATGACGATTCTTGGAATTTGGAAAATACTTGGAGTTATCGCTTTGCTTATTCCTAAATTTGCTTTGTTAAAAGAATGGGCTTATGCCGGTTTTTTCTTTGTGATGTCCGGCGCCGCCTTTTCACACATCGCTGCAGGGGATTCGTTGAAAGAAATACTTCCCTCCCTGATCTTAATTTTATTCATTGTGGTATCCTGGTATTTCAGACCGGGTGACCGGAAAACACATCCATAAACCAATACCTGAACAGCATGAATCCCAAAGTTGATTTTTATTTCATCAAAGCAAAAAAATGGAAGGAAGAGCTGGATCTCCTGAGAGTCATTGTTCTGGATTGCGGGCTCACCGAAGAACTGAAATGGGGTGTTCCATGTTATTCACTGGATGACAATAACATCGTCTTAATACATGTCTTTAAAGATTACTGCGCTGTCTTATTTTTCAAAGGTGTTCTCTTAAAAGATCCCAAAGGCATTCTGATCCAACAGACCAAAAATGTTCAAGTCGCACGTCAGATCCGATTTACCAATCTCCAGGAGGTCATCAAACTGAGAAGCACTTTGAAAGCCTACATTCATGAAGCCATCAAAGTGGAAAAAGCCGGCCTGAAGGTGGAATTAAAAAAGACTTCAGAATTCAGTATGCCTGAAGAGTTTAAAACAAAATTGGAAAAAAACTCTTCTCTCAAAAAAGCGTTCCATGCGCTGACACCGGGAAGACAAAGAGGCTACCTTCTATACTTTTCTTCTGCCAAGCAATCCTCAACACGGGAATCCCGGATTGAAAAATTCATCCCGCAGATTCTCAAGGGTAAGGGATTGGATGATTAAGAACCCGTTACTTCGAACTTACAATCAGTTTCTTCCGGCATGTCCCATAAGTTCCTATAAACCGAAAAAAATAAATCCCTGCTGCGTCGATTGAAAGATCAGCATCCGGTTGACCGGATGTTTTCAGTTCATATATAAGCCGGCCACTTATATCCACTATAACCATCGAAGTGGTATGTGCCGGAAATACGACTTTGAATTCTCCATGGCAGGGATTTGGGAAAATTTCGCCTCCCGTATTTTCCCAAACATTGTTTTCAGATATACCGGTCACCGCATGAGGAATGCATCGATAGAAAACACCCGTGTTTGACATAAATGAATCTTTGACGGAATAGTTCATACCGCTTGCCGTGAAATAAACGGAGGCATTGGCATTGCCAGGGCCAAATCCGGATGACGGGACTGTTGCATAATTATTGTATCTCAATAATGCGTAGCCCTGTCCCGGTATCAGTGAATCAGAAGTTATCAGGGCTTTCATCAACCGGGGCGATGCACCCAGGCTAACATTCGGTTCATCAAGAGAATCAATTGAAATATGCACCGGGCGGCAAAGTTTACCCGGATCTTTAATCCCTGTAACAGCAACCCCGTAATCCACATCCCGGGGAATGCAATAAGTATAGGTAGCGCCGTTACCTGTCATGGATCGTGTATCATACATGTTTGCAAAGGCTCTGGTAAATGAAGTTGTATCGAAACAACTGTTATAGGTAAGCTGATCAGTCCCTGCATAAGTATTGACACTGCCAGCATTAAAACCGATCGCGGGAATGATGTGGTCATAATCCGGATCGTTCAGTCCTTTGATATAAACAGTAAAAATAACGGGCTGTTTTTTATTCAGGTGCAGCTTGGTCCAATCCAGGAAGGCAGAATATTGAGGGGTTCCAACCGAAGGATCCCATTCAGCATATGTAAATGAGAGGGCCGACAACGCCGCGGTATCATTTACATTGATAAGCACCTCTCCGCCGGCAACGGTCCGGCATAAATTTTGTGATATATAATTGCCATAATACAAGCCACACATCTGTATCGATGTCTCCCCGCAATAACCATGGGCATTTTGCCACTGAAGCCGTGGTTTGATAGGTAGCAAAGTACTGACCTGTGCCTGCAGATGAATCGTCAGAACAAAAAAGAGCAGAATGATAAATTGTTTCATCGGAAAAGGATTGAATCCAATGGCAATTTAATGAAAATAGGACATTTATGTGTCCCTAACCGTCAAGCACACAGCATTTCCTAAATTCATAGCTTTGCGTCAGACAAACGAAAAACCAATACTTTTAGGGCTAAAACAAATTGCTGACGCTTTTGCAAAAACAGAAACGTTGGCACACCCTTATCCACAACTATTCGTTTCTTACTCAACATTATTACATTAAAGAATATGACAAACACCAGACTCTTTTTTCTTTTACTGTTCTCCTTTGTCTTTTTGCTCGCCTCTGCCCAGGATAAATACCCCAATGGTCAGGTAAAGAGTTCCGGAGACATCTCGAACGGAGAATACACCCAATATTATGAAAATGGTCAGGTCAAGAGCATACAGCACAAAATTCATGACCTCCCCAATGGAATTGAAACTGATTATTATCCCGATGGTAAAATAAAAAAGAAGCTCAATTGGATCAATGGCATAATGAGCGGAGAGAACCTGCAATACTACGAGAATGGTCAAGTAAGAACGAAGGTGAACGTAACTTCCGTAAATGGTTCTGTCCTCAGCAATGCTGTCAATGGAGATGCCGTTGAGTATTATGAGGACGGCAAAATTAAGAGCAAAGGCACGTTGGTCGGTGACAAACAAAACGGCGAATGGTTTTCCTATTACCCAACAGGGAAAATAATGAGGAAAGAAAGTTATGCAAACGGTAAGAAGGACGGGGAATGGATAGGTTATGATGAAAATGGCAATGAAAAAGAAAAGGCGTTTTTCAAAAATGATGAAATGATCCGTGACAGTGGAGACACGAAAAAGGCGAAAACGGATACCGTTAAAAAATCACAAACTACCGCTGGCAACACCCCACCCGACGCGACTGCTGAAAACAAATATACCAACGGCCAGGTAAAAAGTTCGGGTAACAAAACAGAAGGCGCATACCTGGAATATTATCCAAACGGACAGATAAAGCTAAAGGCACATTATCTGAAAGGCAAGTTAAACGGCTCATACCTGCAGTATCATCCCAATGGCGTCCTGCTGGAAAAATGCAAATATCAGGGTGGAAAAATAAATGGCGAATGGGTCACTTATAATGAAGATGGCACGGTCTTCCTCAAAAGGAGTTATAAGAATGGAAAAGAAATCAAATAATCCGATGTAATTCAATGGGCATCATAAGGCAATCATCATTAGCCCTCCCTATTATACCAGATGAATCATTTCGTATAATCAAGTACGAAGGCCGCTCAGCAGGTCGTTGTAATTATCGCTGAAGCTGATGCCTTCGTTAATTCTGATACGACTCAGCTTATTGTTTTCTGCCAGTCCCCAAAGAACCATTTCTTTCAGAAAATAACGTTCTGCTACTTCCTGCTTCGGGTGGTATTGGAGGATGAGTTCGTCGAGTGGTTGGATTTTATCAAGCTGTTTCCGATAAGCCTCGTCACTCATGTTGTCTGTCAGTTCAAAATCTTCTGACAAATTCATAAACCAAGCCATGATTTCGTAGTAAGGCCCTTTCACTTCCTTCTTTTCAAGCTTGGGTATTTTTGGA
>DASYGQ010000078.1:0-3826 GCA_035999585.1 Bacteroidia bacterium
ATCACAAAATCAAAACCTACGGAGCAGGCAAAGATCTGAGCTTTGACACCTGGTCGCAGTTTATGCTCCAGTTGCTACAGATAGGATTGATTGAAATGGCCTACGATGAAGGATTTGTATTGAAAGTGACCCCTTACGGAAAGCAAGTGCTTAACGGACAGGAAACAATTCAGCTTGTGAATCCTGATCCTTCTTTGAAAGAAATCGGCAAACCGGTCATACAAAGCTCAATCCGCAATGATGGCAACTTGTTATTTGACGAACTGCGAAAGCACCGGAAACAGCTTGCCGAAAAAACAAATTTACCCCCTTACGTGATTTTTCACGATAAAACACTGCGCGAAATGGCTGAAAAAATGCCCCGCACAGCCTCCCGTATGCTTGATATTTCAGGAGTCTCCGAAAAGAAATTTGAGAAATATGGCGCAGGATTCCTCGCTGTCATCCGTGCCATTGCAGGTGAAGAAGAAGAGGATGAAGAAATTCCCATAGAGGAACTGATCACCACCGAGAAACTGGACGAATACATCTGCCTGTTGTCGGAAGCACAAGTTCAACCAACACCTCAAAACCTTGGCAAAGTGTTATTGGCTTCTGTCAAAACGGGAGTACCGGAAACCGTGTCAAGCCTTTCCTGCTATGGCATACTTCGGGGAAGAACGAATTACAAGACCATTTCTTCACAGCTCAAAGCTCATTTTGATACTTCTCCCGTTGCAAGCCGGTTCCGGGAACAGGATATTTCCACGGCGTTTTTTGACGAGCCGCACTTTAATAACATGACACAGGAATGGCAGGAAAAAACGACCCGGCAAATCGGGCAGCTTGAAATCCTCCGGCCTGATGAAACCATTACGAATGAGTATATCCTTGATCAACGCAAGACATTCAGACGCTCCTATGAGCCATGGACCGAGGATGAGCTGGCCATGTTTCGCAAAGCATTGGAACAAACCAATGATCTGGATGTGCATGCACGGATCTTCATGCGCAACCCCGGATCAATCCGGGCGCAGTATAAAAAAATGAAATCTTCTTCAGGAGCTGTTCCGCAGCTTTAATTAGTTTTGCCACATGAAAAGCATTTTGCTCATTTCTCTTGTTTTGTCGCTCCTGGTTCCAGATCCGGCAACGAAGCCGGTAACATGGAAGAAGCTGCGAACGAAGGATAAGGTGGTCAGGACTGTTAACCAAAATATTCCGGAACGAGCCAGCCTCAGTCAGGTGAACTCCATTCTTTCAACCTGGAATCATGATTTCCTAAAGGCTTATGGCGATTCCCTGATTGCATTTATTTCTCCTCCGGCAAATGCTTCATTTCTGATCACCAGAAAATGGATGATGCGTTTTCATTTCCGGAATGATTCATTATACAATTATACCATCCGGGAAGCGCTTACGGGCCCCTGACTCATTTTAACCAATTTGCCCTTATGTCATTGAACTCCGTAAGAAAGAACCGCCCGCTGCTGGGATTTTATATTCTGGTGACTTATGTGGTGATCCAGTTTTCCTGGTGGTCCTTCCTGATGTTCAATCTGAACAATGAAATATATCAGTTGAAAACAGAACTGAATATCATTCAGACCTCCAACCCAACCGAAGCGACTCTTCAGGGCAATAAACTTCAGAAAAAGCTGCATGCGCGTTGGGCTATGATCATTGGCGAAGGAAGTGTTTTCTTTGTTCTGCTTGTTTCAGGAATCATTGTAACCCGTTCCTCCTTTAAAAAAGAAAATGAACTGAACAGGCAACAAAATAATTTTATTCTCAGTATCACACATGAACTTCGCTCACCACTTGCATCAGCCCGGCTTCAAATGGAAACACTGGCTATGCGGGATCTCAATAAAGAAAAACAAAACGAGATGATTGCCGGTGCAATGAGTGACATTGACCGCCTGAATGCATTGGTGGAAAACATACTGCTTGCGGCCCGCATCGAAGACAGTAATTTCAAACTTCATCTGGAGAAAACGGATCTGGGAGCATATATATCTGAAATTCAAAAAGGGTATAAGCTCGCGCCTACAGATAAGCGACAAATCACCTGGGATCTTCAGGCAGGAGTGCATGCAAGAATTGATCGATTCAGTTTTCTTTCCATCCTTAACAACCTTTACGAAAATGCCATTAAGTATTCAGCGCCCGGCTCACCGGTTTGTATCGCACTCCGACAGGCTAACGGAAAGGTGACTCTTTCCGTGAAGGATCAGGGGATGGGTGTTCAGGAGGAAGATAAGCCGCATATTTTCAAGAAATTTTACCGGGCCGGTATGGAAGAGACCCGGAGTACCAAAGGAACCGGACTTGGACTTTACATCGTTCAATACTTGAGCCGTCTGCATGGTGGAACGATACAGGTTCGCGACAACACACCCACCGGAAGTATTTTTGAACTAACACTCCCACAAAGCCATGAATAATAAAAAACTAGCTCTCGTCATTCTCGACGGTTGGGGAATCGGCGACGGTTCATCTTCCGACGCCATATCTGCTGCATCGGTCCCGTTTTACAAAAGCCTGATTCAGAAATATCCTCATTCCACATTAAAGACGTATGGTGAATACGTTGGGCTTCCCGAAGGCCAGATGGGCAACAGTGAAGTTGGCCATATGAATATCGGTGCAGGACGTGTCGTTTATCAGGATTTGGTAAAGCTCAACAAAGCAGTAAGGGATAATACGATCGGGAAAAACCCTGTTTTGATTGAAGCGTTCAATTATGCATTGCAGAATAAAAAAAATGTTCATCTCCTCGGTCTTGTTTCCGAGGGAGGTGTGCATTCCTATCAGGATCATTTACACAAACTGTGCGACCTTGCACAGGAGAAAGGATTGAAAAATGTATTCATTCATGCCTTTACAGATGGTCGCGATACTGATCCAAAGAGCGGGCTGGGGTTCATTGAAAAACTCGAAAAACACATCAAGCCCTTGTCGGCCCGTATTGCCAGCATAGTGGGCCGGTATTATGCCATGGATAGAGACAAACGCTGGGAACGCATCAAGCTTGCCTATGATCTCATGGTTCATGGAAAGGGTGCCCAATCCGATTCGGCGCTGAAGGCACTTGAAAATTCTTATGTTGCCGGAATAACGGATGAGTTCATCAAGCCGGTTGTAATCACTGGTTCTGATAACCAGCCTCTGACAACTATTCAACAAGGAGATGTGGTCATCTGTTTCAATTTCAGAACTGACCGCTGCCGTGAAATCACGCAAGTACTTACTCAACAGGATATGCCCGATCAGGGGATGCACACTCTTTCACTTCATTATGTCACGCTTACGAATTACGATGAGAATTTCAGGAATATTCATGTGATGTACAACAAAGACAACCTTGCGATGACATTGGGTGAAGTCATTGCAAAAGAAGGAAAGAAACAGATACGCATTGCAGAAACAGAAAAGTACCCGCACGTCACTTTCTTTTTCAATGGGGGACGCGAAGAAGTATTTGAGGGGGAAAAACGAATACTCATCAATTCACCCAAAGTAGCCACATACGATCTGCAACCGGAAATGAGTGCGTTGCTTATTACTGAAGCCATACTGCCTGAAATTCATCAAAAATCGTCTGATTTCATTTGCCTCAATTTTGCAAACGCCGACATGGTTGGACATACCGGAAATTTCAAAGCGGTGATAAAAGCAGTAGAAACAGTTGATGCCTGTTTGAAGCGAATAGTTGAAGACGGGATCCAAAATGGTTATTCATTTTTGATTATTGCCGATCATGGCAATGCTGATTATATGATTAACCCCGACGGTTCACCCAATACGGCCCATAGCCTGAATCCGGTTCCGTGCATTTTAATTG
>DASYGQ010000083.1:0-9177 GCA_035999585.1 Bacteroidia bacterium
ATCTCAAGCCTTTACGTGGTGAAAGATAAAAGACTTGAACGCACAGTATTCGGTCTCACCTTTCAGAATCCTGTTGGGCTCGCGGCCGGTTTCGACAAAGACGCATTGCTTTTTGATGAGTTGGCCTGTTATGGTTTCGGGGCGGTGGAGATTGGTACGCTAACACCCAAAGCACAGCCCGGAAATGATAAACCACGTATGTTCAGGCTTCCTGCAGATGAAGGACTGATTAACCGGATGGGTTTTAACAATGGTGGAGTGGATGAAGCTGTGAAACGGCTGAAAAAAAGAAAAACGCGTATTGTTATCGGTGGAAACATCGGCAAGAATAAGGTGACACCGAACGAAGATGCGGGAAAGGATTATGAATACTGCTTCGAAGCATTGTTCCAGGTGGTTGATTATTTCGTGGTGAATGTGAGTTCACCCAATACGCCGGGTCTTCGGGCTCTTCAGGAGAAGGAACCACTCACGCAATTGCTTCAACAGGTGATGAAACTCAACAGGGCAAAGCCAATGCCCAAACCCGTTTTGCTGAAGATCGCGCCGGATCTGACAAACGAGCAGCTTGACGACATTATCGACATTGTTAAGAGCACCGGCATAAACGGTGTAATTGCAACAAACACGACTATTGACAGAAGCCGGCTGAAAACACCCAGGGCTGAAGTGGATGCCAAGGGGGCAGGCGGTCTGAGCGGAAAACCATTGGGGGCACGAAGCACGGAGGTGATACGCTATTTATGCAGACAATCCGGTAATGCTTTTCCGGTGATCGGTGTGGGAGGAATACATACTCCAGAAGACGCAATTGAAAAGCTGGAAGCCGGAGCAAGCCTCCTGCAGGTATATACCGGTTTTATATACGAAGGGCCAGGTATTGCCCGACGCATTAACAGAGCCATTTTAAAACAAATGGATGAGAAAGGTCTGAAGTCGACCTGATCCATGAAAAAGAACACTATGAAACTGATCGAATGCCCGAGAGATGCTATGCAAGGTATCCATGACTTTATCCCTACCCGGAAAAAGATCGATTATATCAATGCAATCCTCAAAGCGGGCTTTGACACCGTTGATTTCGGGAGCTTCGTGTCACCGAAAGCGATCCCGCAGTTACGGGATACGGCAGAGGTCCTCGCTGGCCTTCATTTCCCGGCCGGGAATACCCGATTGCTGGCAATTATTGCCAACTTACGCGGAGCCGAAGATGCCTGTCACTTTGAAGAGATTACATATCTCGGATTCCCTTTCTCCATATCCGAAACGTTTCAGATGCGTAATACCAATTCTTCCATTACGGAATCGCTGAAGCGGGTGGAGGATATTCAGCAACTTTGTGTACAGCACCGCAAGGAATTGGTTGTCTATCTCTCCATGGCTTTTGGAAACCCTTACGGGGATGAATGGAGCAGTGAAATAGCCATCAACTGGACAAGCCGTCTGGCCGCAATGGGTATCCGCATACTTTCACTGGCTGATACTACAGGGGTGTCGAACCCGGAAAACATAAGTTATCTGTTTAAAAACATCATACCGGAGTTTCGGGACATCGAAATAGGGGCTCATTTGCATACCACACCTGAAACCTGGGAGGAAAAGATGGAAGCTGCCTGGGCCAGCGGTTGCCGCCGTTATGATTCGGCCATTAAAGGTTTTGGAGGTTGCCCGATGGCTGCCGATCAGCTGACTGGCAATATGCCCACCGAACATGTGCTTGCGTTTATGAAAGCAAAAGGCTTGAAAACAGGCATCGATGAAGCAGCCTTCACCAATGCCATGGATCTGGCGATGAGCACCTTTCCCCAATAAAAAATCCTCCCTGGCCGGAGAGGATTCCTGAAGAACTATTGTCTTTTATTTTCCCAGGTCGTCGAAGTTAACGTCTGAAAAGCTCGCTGCTCCGTTAACGACAGGCTCCGCGTGTACGGCGTGCTCATGGTTCACGATGGCAGGTGCAATTGATTTTATGTGTGCAACAGCCTCAGTAAGGCCTTCTGCAAATTTGTCAAAGTCTTCTTTGTAGAGAAACAACTTGTGTTTTTCATAGAAAAACTTACCATCGTCGCCAAAGCGCTTTTTGCTTTCAGTGATGGTCAGGTAATAGTCATTTCCTTTGGTGGCCTTCACGTCGAAGAAATAGGTTCTTTTACCGGCACGAACAGATTTTGAAAATATCTCTTCCTTACTGTGCTCTCCGTTTTTATCAATGCCGTCTTCCATTACGATTTTGTTTTTGGTTTACTCTTTAACAAATGTATTAATTTATTTATACCAAACAAATGAAATCTCCTGAATATTTAGGACGGAAGGGCAAAAATATGCCCTAAAGGGTAATATTTAGACGATCAGTGAAAGCATATCAATTTTCTATTTTTGGGGTGGAATGGAGCCTGAAAAGGGAAGGCTAGTGACCGAAAACAAAGCGAAAGGGTAGATATGAAAATACTATTGTTTGTTGAAAATCAATTGATTATAGCTTTTTCGAGAAGTTGTTGTTTATACATTCCGGCGTAAATACCTTGCTGGCGGAGCAGGGATTCATGGTTTCCCTCTTCGGCCACCCGGCCATTTTCAAGCACCAGAATATGATCACATTGCTTGACAGAACTGATTCTATGGCTGATGATCAGCATCGTTTTATTTTTACGGACTGATTCAAGGTTTCCGAGGATTTCCTCCTCCGTTTCTGTATCTACGGCAGACAGGCAATCGTCAAAAATCAGGATGGCTGGAGATTTGATAATGGCTCTTGCCATGGAAATACGTTGTTTCTGACCGCCCGAAAGTGTGATACCTCTTTCTCCCACCAGGGTTTCATAACCTTCCGGAAATTCCATAATACCATCGTGAATAGCGGCCGCTTTGGCAGCCTGAATCATTTCATCATCTCCAGCCCGTTCCGTTTTATCGCCGAAACGGATATTATTGGCAATGGAATCCGAAAAGAGGAATACCTCCTGAGGCACATAGCCGATATTCCCCCTGAGTGTATCCAGGGTATAATTCTTTATCGGCTGACCATCGATCTTCACCTCCCCGGAAGACGTGTCATACAAACGGGTGACCAGGCCTGCCATACTTGATTTGCCGGATCCTGTTCGCCCAACAACCGCCATTGATTTTCCAGCCTCCACTTTGAAAGAAACATTCTGAAGTGCCTCTACACCCGAATCGCTGTATGTGAGGCTCACATTATTGAATTCAATCTCTCCCTTCAAAGATTCCGATTGAATATTACCTCCCCGGATGGAAGGCTTTGTCCGAAGGAATTCATTGATTCGTTCCTGGGAAGCAGCTGCCCGCTGCACCAGGGAAGTAACCCAGCCCAGTGAGGCAATGGGCCAGATCAGACCATTGATAAACATGATCAGTGAAATGATCTCTCCCAGGGTGATTTCGCCATGCAGGTAAGCCATTCCGCCGTAATACACGGCCAGGATATTGCTGAGCCCGGCCAAAAGGAGAACCAGTGGTTGAAAAACACCTTCTGTCTTGACAAGCCTGAGGTATAAGGAGCGATATTTTTGAGTTTGCTCTCCAAAGCGTTTGTTGATCTCTTCTTCTCGTGAAAATGCTTTCATGACCCGGATGCCTGAAAATGTTTCCTGGGTATAGGTTGATATGCTGCTCAGCTGCCTCTGAACCTCCGTGCTGCGCCGGTTGATGAGATTGCTCACATACCAGATCAGAATCACAATAACAGGCACGGGGCTAAGAATAATCAGGGTAAGCCGGGCATTGATGTGAAGCATATAAGGGATCGTGAAGAAAAAGGATCCGCCGGTATTTGCAATATACATGATGGCAGGGCCGATGTACATCCGAACGCGGCTCACATCTTCGCTGATGCGGTTCATGAGGTCGCCCGTGTTGTTCCGTTTGTAGAATTCCTGATCGAGCTGCTGGTAATGCCCGAAGACTTCATTCTTCAGATCGTATTCGATCAGGCGCGACATCACGATGATCATCTGCCGCATACAGAACATGAAAATGGCCTGGAGAAGAACCAGTCCCAGAATCAGCAAACCGAAGATGAGCAGCTCCTTGTTTACTCCCGAAGCAGAAGCATTGCCTGCTTTCAGCGCATCTTTCACATAATCGGTGCCCTTGCCTACATACAATTTGGCTTCAGCGCCGAAATAGTTGTTCACGGCAACAAATACAACTCCCAAAAGGAGCCGGAATTTGTACTTCAGGAAGTATTTATGGAGGTGCCTGAGCGATTTCAATGTGTTTTAATATAAGAATACACGGAATTCAAAAACATTTATCCATGAACCCGGTAAAATGAACAGTCCTGCTTCCAATCAGGGCTTTAATTGGACAATCGTTTTTTTGGTTTGAAAAAAACCGCTACTTTTGCACCGTTCAAAAAAGCCATTCTCAGCAGGCCCCAAAATTAGCCAATATCAATCATTCCAGGAAATTATTCCCGGTTAAAAACATTCAGGATGATCACTGTACAAGATGTAAAACAGACAAGCCTTTCTGATAAACTTGTTTTAGGGCACATGTCGGCTTTCGACCATGAACAAGTGGTGTTTTGCAACGACAACGCTACCGGGCTTAAAGCCATTATTGCTATTCACAACACGGTATTAGGTCCTGCACTCGGAGGGACACGCATGTGGACCTACAAATCCGAAGCCGAGGCTTTGACAGATGTACTTCGTCTGTCCCGCGGCATGAGTTTTAAATCATCCTGTGCCGGCATCAACCTGGGTGGTGGAAAGGCTGTGATTATCGGCGATTCCAAAACCCAAAAGAACGAGGCTCTCCTTCGTCGTTTCGGTAAATTTGTAGACAGCCTTGCCGGTAAATACATTACTGCTGAAGACGTGGGTATGAACACCCGCGATATGGAATACATTCACATGGAAACCGACCATGTAAGCGGATTGCCCGAATCCATGGGCGGTGGAGGCGACCCTTCGCCGGTTACAGCTTATGGTGTTTACCTCGCCATGAAAGCCTCAGCCAAAGAAAAATGGGGAAGCGACAGTTTGGCCGGTAAGAAAGTAGCCGTGCAGGGTGTGGGCCATGTAGGTGAAAGTCTGGTGAAACATCTCGTGAAAGACGGATGTAAAGTCACCATTTGCGATATAAATGAAGAAAAAGTAAAACAGCTTGTTGCTGAACTGAAGGTGGAAGCTGTTGCTCTTGATAAGATATATGATGTTGACATGGATATCTATGCTCCCTGTGCTTTGGGAGCAACAGTCAACACCGATACACTGAGTCGTCTCAAATGCAGCATTATCTGCGGAGCAGCGAACAACCAGTTGGCTGATGAAACGATTCATGGTGTTGAAGTGCTGAAAAAGGGAATCGTTTACGCTCCCGACTTTGTAGTGAATGCAGGCGGAATCATCAATGTGTATTACGAACTGGAAGGGTATAATCGTGAAAGAGCGCTTGCTCATGCTGAGAATATTTACAAAACAACTCTGGATATCTTCCGCATTGCCAAAGCAGAAAATATTCCTACATATGCCGCCGCTAACCGCCTTGCCGAAAAACGCATTGCGGATATCGGTAAGATTAAATTGCCTTTCTGAGCGCTGGTGAATGATTGATCAGGTGCTGTTATATTTTGCCGGAAACCAATAGAAAACGTTCTTTATATGCTTAACAGAAGATATTTGAGGATTAAAGTGATGCAGGGGCTGTATATCTATTTTCAGTCACACAATCACGATGTGCCAAAAGGGGAAAATGAGCTCATGCGAAGTATCGACAAGATCTATGACCTCTATCTCCTGCTTCTCCAATTTCTGGTTGATCTGCGCGGCGTTGCCGCCAATTCGGCCGATGATGGGCGTAATAAACGCCTTCCCAGCAAAGAAGACCTGAATCCCAATCTTCGCTTTGTTCAAAACCCGGTGCTCCTTCAGCTCGAAGAAAACGCGGCCCTGGCAGCCGGTATCCGCCAGCGTAAAATCAACTGGTCAGGCCAGATGGAAATCCTGCGCCGCACATTTGTTGCTCTGCGCGCCAGCGAAGAATACCAGGAATACATGAACTCGGAAGACGATTCTTATGATTTCCACCGCGAATTCATCCTGTACGTATTCAAGAAATACATCGCAGACTCCGATGCTCTGGAGTCATTCATTGAAGAGCAAAGCCTTTACTGGCCCAATGATCTTAACATGGCCGTTGCACCGATGATCCTGAAAACGCTGGAATCGATGCATGAAGGACCTGGCACAGAGATGTCGCTGCTTCCTCTTTATAAAGACCCTACTGAAGATAAAGCCTTTGTGGTGGATCTTTACCGCAAAACCATAATCAATGACAAGGAAAGCGAACAGATGATCGGGGAGAAGACCCGGAACTGGGAGGTTGAGCGCATTGCGATGATGGATGTGCTGTTGATGAAAATGGCCATTACCGAATTGATCCATTTTCAAAGCATTCCGGTGAAAGTGAGTCTGAATGAATACATAGAAATCTCAAAGCTGTACAGCACTCCCAAAAGCAAGGTGTTTATTAATGGTGTGCTCGACAAGCTGGTGGTTGACCTGAAGGAAAAGGAGCTTGTGAAAAAAACAGGGCGTGGCCTCATCGAATAAGGCTTTTTGCATTTCCTTTAAAACCATAACTTTGCACCCATACATTAATAACATAGACATGAAACGTTATTTTTCAAGCAGCCTTATCCTGATCTCACTCATGGGTCTGCACGCCTGCTCGCCAAAAGGCAATCATGATGGCAAAATTGATACACAGGATGTCAATATCTCCGCTACAGCGGATGGAACGGGTGCCAAAGGCATGGATCCAGTCATGACTTTCACAACCGAGTTACATGATTTTGGAAAAATTACACAGGGAGAGCGTGTAAAATATGCATTTAAATTCAAGAATACGGGTGGCTCCGAGCTGATTATCTCCGATGCTCATGGCAGTTGCGGCTGTACGGTTCCTGAAATACCCAAAAAACCGGTTGCCCCCGGAGAAGAGGCCGTTATTGGCGTGGAATTTAACAGTGAGGGCAAGCGGGGGATGAATGAAAAAACAGTAACCATTATTTCCAATGCCAACCCGCATACCAAAGTCATCACCATCAAGGCCGAAGTAATGGTTCCTGAAACAAAGAAGTAATCCAAGACTAAACAAACAGCTAAACACCAAACCCAAACACATCTATGTACTCAATTCTTTTACAAGCAGCACCTACAGCAGCACCCGGCGGAGGTGGAATGACTGGTCAGTTTATTATGATCGGATTAATCTTCGTTGTATTTTATTTTTTCATGATCCGCCCTCAGATGAAGAAGGCAAAAGATGCCAAAAAATACATGGCCACGCTCGAAAAAGGTACCAAGGTTGTTACCATCGGTGGCATACACGGTAAGATCGTCGAAATACAGGATACCACATTCATCATTGAAGTGGAAGGCGGCAACCGTCTTAAAATCCAGAAGAGCGCAGTATCCATGGATGCTTCAGCCAGCCTGGCTCAGCCTTTGACCTAAGCTTCAACACACAAAAAGGCGAAACGTTTTACTTCGGTAATGCGTTTCGCTTTTTCATTCAGACGCTGTGAAAGATCTACCTCTCTTCAAGCCACGCAGCAGCGACCAGGCTGCCAACAAGCAGAAATTCAACCGCAAAGCCACCGTATTTGCGATCTGTTTGTGCATAGCTTCCTTTTTCTGGGTCATCACGACCTTGTCCATGCCTTTTCCTTCCCTGCTCAAATTTCCGGTTAAGTATGTGAATCTTCCCAAGGACAAGCTGATCTCCAATAATCTTCCAGATTCATTAGAGCTCGACATCAAGGCCAGCGGCTTCGAGATTCTCCGGTGCCGCATGAAACAGCACCTGGATCCCATTGTGATTGATGCATCATCCTACAGGCCTCATAAAAACAGCGGATACTATTTCATCACTACCAATACCAAACTGGATAATATTTCGAGGCAGATCGGTAACGGATTGAAAATTCTGAGTATTATACCCGATACCATATTCCTCAATTTCAGCCGCAAAGCCAGCAAGATTGTACCTGTGAAAGCAAATGTTGAACTCAGTTTCCGCAAAGAGTACCAGCAGAGCGACAGTATTGTGATTTTCCCCAAAGAAATCCGCATTTCGGGATCTCCTGCCTTGCTCGATAAGGTAAAAGAACTTCATACGCAGGATGTGGTCCTGAAGGACCTGGATAAGTCAGTTACCCTCAGGAAAGCAGTGCTGATCAATTCCGAATTCAAGCAGCTTGAGCTTGCCTCCGATTCCGTTAGCATCAAGGTTCCGGTGGCTAAGTTTACCGAAGGAGAAGTGAGCGTGGCTCTTGAAATGCTGCATGTGCCTCCGGGAACATCGCTCAAGGTATTTCCTGATAAAATCAAGATCACTTATCTGGTGAGTTTCGACAGCTTTGAAAAAGTTAAACCGGAGATGTTCCGCGCTGTGATTGATTACGCGAAACTGGAGGAAGGCAGCACCAAAATAAAGGTGGACATGGTCCGCGTTCCCACCTTCATCCGGTCTGTTATGCTTAACCCCGACAGGGTGGAGTACATTGTCCGGAAGTAAGGCTTAAAACGGCAATGAAAAACTGAACGTGGCTCCTTCGCCGATTTTCCCTTCAGCAGAAACAATTCCTCCGTGTTTATTCACAATGCGTTTTACAATGGCCAGCCCAACGCCGGTGCCCTCGAATTCCTCCACCGAATGTAGGCGCTGAAACACGCCGAAGAGTTTATTGGAATAAAGCATGTTGAACCCTTCTCCGTTGTCGTTCACAGAAAACACCCAATGGGTGGCTTCCTTTTTACAGCCGATGGTGACTTCAGGCTTTGCTTTCTTTGCAGAGTATTTAACGGCGTTCGAAACAAGATTGAATACCACCTGATGGAGCAGGCCGTAATCACCTTTCACCAAAGGCATTTTATCGTGTGTGATTTTTGCCTTGTGATTGAACGATCTGGAGCATTCAAGCATTACCCCTTCAAGCAGGTCATTCATGTCCACTTCCTGTTTTTTCACATCCTGTCGTCCCAGTCTGGAGAAAGCAAGCAGATCATCGATCAGTATACCCATCTTTTCAGCATTGTACCGCACTGAATCCAGCAGGCGCATGGATTCCTCCCCCAGTTTACTCTTGAAGTCCTCCTGAAGCAAACGTGCATAACCATTGATGGCGCGAAGCGGAGCACGCAGATC
>DASYGQ010000143.1:0-4100 GCA_035999585.1 Bacteroidia bacterium
AATTGCTGGGATTTGCTTAGTTTATCTGCAAGAGTAACAGGGGCATGAAAGAAGAGTTCCCAGTTATAGAGGGAATAGGGTCTCTTCAGTTCATTGTAAACGCCGGAATCACCCATCCCAAAGGCTTGTCCTTTTTCCGAGTCAGGTATATTCAGGTTAAAACCGAACAAATCGCTAAGGTCATCCGTTTCAACTTTTCCTAACAGTTGATGAGTATAGGGGTCATCAAAGACGATGGCTGTTCCATCTATATTTTCACTTATCGAAGACTCAGTCTCATGAGTAAGATAATCTGTGTTTTTCCAAGCCCCGCTATTTACCTGCCAGGTACGTAAATTATACGCTCCTGATATGAGAACACGCTGAAAGGAAAATGTTTGTGAAGATGGATTGATTGTTCCGGGAAAGGCAGGGAGTGAGCTGGTTACCTTGAATAATTTACTGCCTTCAAACTGATAGGCTGCTAGCATATAAGCATCGTTATCGACGCTGTCATCAACACATATTAAAACATGGTCATCAAATAATAGAGGAATGAATTTGTAATTGTCGACTGTGTCAGTACTCTGTACGCTGTAAGTAGCATCTTTTGAGACGATTTTCGGAGTCCATTTGCCATTCCTTAATTCGGACCAGGCGAGTTTGATTTCCCAATATTCTTCGGCCTGAATATCACCAGGGGTTTTTCCATTTCCAATGTCTGCAATTTTAGTTCCATTCGCTGCTGAACTTGGTTTTGTTTTTTTGACAAGCTGTGGAAAGAAAATAAGCAGACGGTTGTTGAATACAACCGGTGTCAGGTAACACCCGTTTGCGGTCACCTTGTTATCGGATCCTACAACATCGTAGCTTGGAATATCGGTCTGAATTTTTGACCAGGGAAACCATGTTTGCTCATCAGTTTTATAATACCGGTAATAGAAAAAGAAGGGGGCATTTCTAGTGCGGGAAAATACATGAATCTTTTGTCCCGGATCGTCAATAAAAATCCCTGCTACCAGCATATTGGCCACTTCATCCACATTATAGAGATAATTTTTGAGGGCATCAGAGATGGTTTGGGTATTTATGTCTTTCTGGAGCAAATGTGATTCGAGTTCCTTATAGAAGTCACTTTTGTCATCACGTAACTCTTCCATGATCCAATTTTCAGGATATAGGAATACCTTCCGGTTAGCTTCCCAAAGAACTTCACGCTGCATCCATTCCCAACGAGATCTGTCTAGTGACCCTGTTGGAACACCATAGGGCTCTTCCAGGCCAAGAAAGCATCTTTGTACAAACAGCTGAACAGAACAAATGGCCTGTTTAAGCCTGGATGTTTGCATGCACGCGTCCATCTGGACATCGATCAGAAAAAACTCGAATAGGCTGTCGGCATCCTCTATGCCCCAATTAATTAGGTCAGGCTGAACAAGCAAGTAGGCTATTAATGCATCGCGCTGATTGTTTCTTAGCTTATCATTTAAAGGTTGGATAACCTTTTCCCAGTCTTCTTCTTTGTACTTTGCTTTAGTTGTTTTTCGGATGTTTTCAGCAATGTCATGGCAAATCCAAAATTTGGATGATGGCTTTGCCCAATCGAACAGGATATTTATATCCATGCTCATTTTGGCAGCAACTAATAAGGCCTGCTGAAGTTTTAATAGATTTATTTCATTTCGGAAAGACCCGGTATTATTAAGGTTAAAATGCGTAGGGCCAATCAGTTTATCTATGTCGGTCTGTTGCCATAGGGTAAGGGAGGCAATGTATTGACTTAATTGGCTTGGATCTGTGGTTTGTGAGGCCCAGCTGAAAAATGAAATGAGATCGGTGTCAGTCGCTGGAAGGGATTTCCTCAAACGAGTATATGCTTCCAGACGTTGCCAGTGAATTAATTTGAAAGCATTAAAATCAAGCGCATCAAAATCGGAACTATGTTGGCTTAAGTAAGCAATTTCATTTGCTTTCAATGAGAAGCCATTTACCAGAATAGAAGCCTTTACCAGTTGTGTAAAAGCCTGTTCCACGCTTTGTGTTGCATAGTCAGGAATAAGGGCAGAAGAAGGTATTGTTGTTTTTGGAGTTTTTGGAGTTTTCCAGCTTAATGCACTCAGATCAGATGGAATTCCCGTGACTTCCAATGCATATAATAGTCCACTTTTGAGTTGGATGGGCTCGCTTAACCAAACATTAGACGGATCGTCTTGCTGGCTCAGAACCATTGATTTGCCATCGAGCTGGATAGGATCTGGCTGGGTATCACTGGTCACAGCAAATGTATAAAGACCCTCCGTAGCCGGACAGAGATAACCTTTCCAGCCAGTAGTGCCTTGCGGAGCCTGAGTTTTGATGCTTTTGAATATCTCAATAATGGGTTTTGATGAGGCTTTATCTAAAAGGATTTGAGAAAGCAATACGTCTGTCGCTTCAATATCCATTGACGTAAGTCCGGCAAGGGTGCTTGTCAGAAATTTGTGTATAAGGCCTTCTCGGAGAAATGGTAGAAATGCCTTCATAAAGAATGCCCGCTTGATAGGGGCTGTGTTAGCAGGATCCTGAGTATTACCCGGCACGATCACGTCTCCCTGTAGAAGAGTTTGTTTTGCCGTGTCTGGTTGGCCGGAAGGAGGAGCCGGGAAAATGGCATATAACACATCCCGGTAAAATGAGCTTACTTGCTTACTAATCCGATCAAATGCTTTGCTCCATTCGGGATCGCTGAATAAAGCTTTGGCAGCCGCTATTTCTGCGGTGGTCAGAATCCCGGTAACCTGAATGGCACCGGCAGTGAAATTATATTTAAGTTTTGCGTTTAATGTGTCACTTAGCTTTGACGTGAAGTCACTTTGTTTGGTTACCAGGTTGACTGGGGCATTGGTGGAATAAATGGTTGTTCCTTCCAGCAATCCGGCAATTTGCTCAACAACGGATTGCTCAAAGATCAGGGACACTTTGGTACGGACCATTTCTGATGTGGCGTCTGCATCACTTTGCATATCTGCATTTGTAATATCGATCCCATTGATGCCGTCATAAATGGTTTTCGAAAGTTGCAGTATGTCCTTCTTACGTGGGGCCAGAGGTTTTTTAGAATTATCTTGCCCATTGATTACATAGCTAAGTTGAGCATAAGTGAATCCGGCATCCTCCATGCGGCCCCAAAGCATGAGAAAGGCCCAGCTTATATCGGCGTTTGTGAAAGGGTCTCCGAAAAGCGAGATAATAAATGGGAGATCTTCACTCTTGATGCTGAGTATGGTCATCAGCAAACGGTATCGGTAAATTGTAGAGATTGTTTTGAGACTGAGCTGATCCGGAAGCCCACAGAGGCTAATAATATTGGTAATGTCAGCAGCTTTAAGGTGGAAGGCAGCCATCAAAACCGGCAGGTGGTCTGTTAATTTTTCTGCAGAATTGCTAAGATAGTTTCCATTCGCATCTGCTTTAAAAACGGTATCAACACCCAGCATATTGGCTGTAAGAAATAATCTTGCATAAAGAGATTTCTCGCCGCGAATGCTTATGCTTCCCCAAAAGGTCAATAATTTAATCAACTCAAGCCCTGTGCTATCAAGGAGGCGTTTTACGGCAACAAGTTGGTGTATGAGATCGGCATTTATATCAGGAATCAGTGCATCTTCACAACAGGTATCACAATTGCATGAACCGGTGCTCTTCTGACAGTTGCAGTCATCTTTGAAATCTGCAAAACAATCTTTTGGAGCCGGATTTGTTGTTCCGGGAACGACTGCGCTTTGGCCGGAAAGACCGCAAATGGCTTTATCGGTTTCATCTATGCTCCAGCCCATTTTATGCCAAAGGCGGATGAAGCGATGAATCTTATCATATTCATCACTAGTCAGATCGGTTCCATCCAAATGTTTCAAGCGTACTTTTGTGATGTCGCAAGTGTCTTCCCCGCCAGTCCATCCGATGCGTTGCTCTTGAGCCCCATAGATACCGTTTGCGTTAATCCAACCCAAGTACATTTTTTGAGAAGGATCCATTATCCGGATCGTTTGACCTTTCGAATACGTATCAACAAATGGCTTTCCATCCGGGGTTATTGCCTTCCCGCTTAGGTCGACATTGCCAATTATTTTGTTCTCTTTGTC
>DASYGQ010000139.1:0-5650 GCA_035999585.1 Bacteroidia bacterium
TATCGAATATCGAACACCGAATTTCGAATTTCGAAGTGCTTTTTGAAGGCTTGCATATAACATGCAAAAATGATGATGAGAAGAATACTTCGACATTCGGTGTTCGGTGTTCGGTGTTCGACATTCAGTGTTCGATATTCGATATTACCCTGCCCGCTTGACATTCCCTCCAATTTAATTTAACTTCGGTCTGATTTAAAACTCAAAGCCATGAAACAGCTCTTCCTGTTTGTTCTGCTGATAAGCACGATAGCACTCAGTGCCCAGACCAATATCATCTGCACGAACCCTGCCGCTGATCAGGTACTGAAGGGACAATACAATCCCCTCACTTATAAAGCGTCGACCATACTCAACAGGCCCGACACCATTTCCAGAGGCATCCGCAAACGCCTGTCACCCGATTCCCTCAAGAATTATATTTTACAAATCGCTTCGTACCGCAATCACAATACAGGATCGGATACCGTTTCAAGCACAAACGGTATCGGTGCTGCACGGCGCTGGGTGTATTCCAGGTTTCAGCAATACAGTGCACAAAACCAGAACCGCCTGCTCCCCGCCTACCTGCAATTTAATCAGGCCATCTGCGGCATTCCCCAGCACCGCGATATTCTTGCCGTGCTTCCGGGCATGGATACGAGCGACAAATCCATTGTTATCATTGAAGGGCATATCGACAGCCGCTGTGAAGGCCTTTGCGATACCGTCTGCAAAGCCAGAGGCGTGGAAGACAATGCCAGCGGTGCCGCACTTGTTCTGGAACTGGCCCGCGTCATGAGCACATACAGCTATGCACACACGATCGTATTCATGGTCACCATTGGTGAGGAACAAGGTCTGTATGGCGCCCAGGCCTTTGCCACTTATGCCCAGCAAAAAGGTATTCAGATAAAAGCCGTTCTTAATAACGATGTGATCGGCGGCATCATCTGCGGACAAACCGCCTCTCCTCCGGGTTGTCCAGGCCCCGGCAATCTCGACAGCACACAGATGCGCCTGTTTTCGTATGGAGCTTTCAACTCAGCCCACAAAGGGCTGGCCCGTTACATCAAGCTTGAATACAAAGAGGAGCTCCTGCCTACGGAGCCCGTTCCCATGATCATTAACATCATGAGCGCGGAAGATCGAACCGGTCGCGGTGGCGACCACATCCCTTTTCGTCAGCTGGGTTATGCCGCCGTTCGTTTCACCGCTGCCAATGAAGACGGCAATGCCAGTGTGACAACACCCGGTTATTCCGACAGGCAGCATTCAGTCAGGGATACCTTAGGCGCGAGTCGCCTGCACAACGGAGTGATCGACAGCTTTTTTGTGAACTTCCCCTACCTTGCCCGCAATGCCGAAATCAACGGGAATGCTGCGGGAATGCTGGGTATCGGACCGAAGCAACCCGACTTCGCACTCAGCGCTCCCAGCCTCAGTTCCCTGCGCATCCAGGTAACCAAGCAAACCGGTTATCATCAGTACCGCATCGGGCTGCGCACAAGCACGAACGACTGGGACTCCGTATACACCATGACAGGTAAACTGATCGATACGCTTGGCAACCTGACACCAGCGGTTTACGATGTAAGCATTCTGTCGGTCGACTCCAACGGCGTGGAAAGCCTGCCCAGCACCGAGTATACAGCCAACCTGACAGGCATTGAAGAACTTAACAAATCAACAGCCAATGTGGAGCTGATGCAAAACAAACCCAACCCTTTTGATGAATCCACTTATATATCCGTATGGGTCAAATCAAGGCTGAATTACCAGAAAGCCTTTGTATCGGTGAAAGATTACCGCGGCCGGCTGGTCAAAGACATTCCTGTGAAGCTGGAAGAAGGGATGAACGAAGTGCTGTTCGACAAAGGAATCAACAGCAGCGGACTGTATTTTTATTCGCTGGTGATTGATGGGAGAACGGTGCAGAGCAAGGAGATGATCTTTGGGAATTGAGAACTATTTGGCAAACCGATAGAAAGAAGAAAAAAATTAATGGGGATGCCGGTTCTTCATTCAGGCGAATAAATGGAACCTGATTTAATGTTTGTCTTACAACCCCAAAGGGGTTGCCGGTTTATAGAAATTAGAATCACGGCTATTTTTCGACCCTGAAGGGGTCGCACAATGCGTTCTCCACTTCAGGCAAATACTCAAATGACATAGCCTTCTTCCATAGAAATTTATTCCAATGAGCAAGCATTAAACAAATTATTCCACCTCGCATTCTGCGACCCCTTCAGGGTCGAAACTCCTCTCGTTGTGTTTTTCTATAAACCTGTGATGCCTCCGGCATCAGTCAAACTCAAAGAGCAATAAAGGATCCTGTCATTTCCCTCGTTGTGTTTTTCTATAAACCTGTGATGCCTCCGGCATCAATCAAACTCAAAGAGCAATAAAGGATCCTGTCATTTCCGGTGAATACTCCATTTACTTATAACCCTCTGCTACCAGATTGTGAGCATTAAATTTAATGCCGAACTATGAAATTTAGAGGATAATCAATTCCGCCGTACCGCTCGGGCGGCAATTTTCAATTCTCAGATGTATTCAAATATTCCAGGTAAGAATTAATCAAGCGGCGGCAGATTGCCGGTTGCCTACAACAATGACTTTGCTTTTTACACCCAGCTTTAAGGCTTCTTTCCGGAGTTGTTTCGCCGATGCTTCACCGGACATTTCCAATATAATTTCCTCTTCCAGTAAAATAGCTTCCAGCACTCTTTTCGAAGAAAGGAAGGACATGCCCGTCCTTTCTCTCAAAAGACTGACGAATGAAACCTTCTTTATGGCTTCGGTCCAACTTGTAAAAATGAGGTAGTATTTCATAGTATTTCTTCATTGCAAAATTAGGAATTAGCTGAGGTCAATCCAATTTTCTGTAGATCGGTCTGAAAAACATTCCTTTGGTTCTTCCCATCGTCCTTTTTCCTCCAAGAATAAGAATCCTTTCTGTTTGATACAGCCTGCAAAATGCCTTGCATGCATTGTCGATCAATCGATGAATGCGCTTGCCCAGTTGATTTTGGCCGGGACCTTCGACATCAACTCCAGTAAGTAACAATAAATCATTTAACTGATACAGGAATCCCTGTATTTTAAATAAGTGAACGCCAAACTGAATATCAAACTGACACAAATCATCTTCCTGAAAAATCAATTGGATATTTAATTCCCTCACCACAACCTCCCCTTTTATGCACAAATTGCATTTTCAGTTCAGCAAAATTAATACAGCTTTTCCTGTTTTCTTATCAAAAAGAAAATAATCCGCATGCAAACTGATATCTATTCGAAGTATTCGAATAGCACCTGTTGCAAATCAGATTAATGTTTGAGGGGGTAATCTTTATTCATATTATCTTCCTCCAATTTCTCTCTCAACCACCCAAGCGCTTCTTCTTCATTCGTAAAAAGCCTCGTAGGTGCCGGTGGTTTATAGAACTTGATGAGGAAATTCCCGAGGAGCCGGTTGGCAAGGGAGTTGACAAGGATGGCATGTGCAATGACCGGATCGTTCACTTCTTTGGTTCCGCCATAAGCCATCGCTTCCTTGGTGATGGACATAAAGCCCCGGGCGTCTGTAAATGCTGTATAACGGCTATCTCCGGTTAGCTTCCTCGATTCTGCAAAATTAGCTTTGGCTTTGTCGATGTCAATCTCCTTGTCCTGCAGCAAACGTGTACAGAAGATACCATCTTCCAGGAAATAGAGCTCAGCGATATCTGTAATGATTTTTTCCATTATATAGACGAATACCGTTTTTCAACTGACGTATGTATCAAATATAACGACAAAAATTGGAATGTCAAAGTTTAACTGATGTTTTCCGAAGGGAAGCCATATAGAAACCATCGAATCCGGTAGATGGCAGAATCACTTTTTCGGCAATCAGTTCAAAGGCTCCTTTTTGTTCCTCCAGGAAACTTTTCACCTGCTCCGAGTTCTCCGAAGGCAGGATGCTGCAGGTGGAATACACCATGATTCCATCTGACTTCAGCATCGGGGAATAGTTACGTAATATCTCCGCCTGCAGATGTTTGGTTTCTTCGATTCGTTCGAGCGAAAGCTTCCATTTGGCATCCGGGTTACGACGAAGCACACCCAGCCCCGAGCAGGGCACATCCAGCAACAGCCTGTCGGCCGAGGCATCCAGGCGTTTGATCGCTTTCACCGAATCCACAATGCGGGGTTCGATGTTGAAGGCTCCGGCGCGGCGGGCGCGTTTCATCAGCTCATCGAGCTTCCACTGGGCGACATCCAGCGAAATGATTTTGCCTTTGTTCTTCATCAAGGCGGCCAGATGAAGTGACTTCCCTCCTGCACCGGCACAGGCATCGATCACGCGCATGCCTGCTTCAGGCTGCAGAAAAGTACCCACCATCTGGGAGGAAGCATCCTGTATTTCAAAAAAGCCCTCTTTGAACTGGGCTGTCCGGAACATATTCTGCCGGTTACGGAGCACCAGGGCTTCTTCCTGGCCTTCCACGGCCATGGTTTCAATGTCCTGCGCTGCCAGTAATCGCTGCAGGTTTTCACGCGTGGTCTTGAGGGTATTGGCGCGTATGATTACATCGGCAGGGTGGTTGAGGGATTGCAGCTCGCGTTCCCATTTATCACCCAATTCACGTTCACCGAGCTTGTCCATCCAGTCGGGTACCGACTCACGGATGCGGCGGATGGGCTGCAGGTTATCATAAGTCTTGCGGATCTTATCGGGGCGAAGGTCTTTAAACTCGACCCATTGCGGTATTTCAATGTCGTTGAGCATGCACCAGGCGCCGAACACGAGCCAGTGCTCGTCTTCCTTGGCATCGGTGATCTCCCTCAAAAGCCTCCACCAGCGGACAATTTCATACGTTGTTTCGGCGATGAAACGGCGGTCGCGGGCCCCCCAGCGGGGGTTCGATTTCAGGGTACGCTCGATGACCTTATCGGCGTACTTTTTCTCATCAAAGATCTCCTGAAGAGAGCGGATCACCGCATGGACAATATTGGGGAATAGTTTCAAGGCAAGGATGTATTTGGCTGCAAGTTTACGCAATTCAGCCGAGATAACCCGGAAAGAGGTTCTTTCTCAGAGCTCAAGTCAATGGAATCAGCCCTTACAGCACATCACGAAGGCGCCAGCCGAGCCCCTTTTTTCACTATATTTGCGCCCTGATTAAGCCCTGGCTTAAGCAGGCTCTTCATAATTGTCCATTTATTTTTTGCGTGAGGGATTGAGGCTTTGTCTGAGCTCCTTTGCCAACGTAAACTATAAAGAACGGAGAGCATCTTGACTGAACGTAAACAAAAGGAGGAGCACAGCAAAGAGCGAGTGCCGAAAGCCCGACCCTGATTAAAAGCGCTTGTCGCAATCAACAAATCTGATTCGCTCACAAAAGCGCTTTTAATCAGGGGCACGCCCAAACAACAGTAATCATTATCCCAATGAAAAGTGTGTTAAATACCATTGAAGATGCCATCGCCGATATCCGCGCAGGAAAAGTAATCATCGTCGTGGATGATGAAGACCGTGAGAACGAAGGAGATTTCATCACCGCCGCCCGTAACGTAACCCCTGAAGTAGTCAACTTCATGGCCACCCATGGCCGCGGACTCATCTGCGCACCCATCATCGAAGACCGTGCCGAAGAACTCGGACTGGAGATGATGGTCA
>DASYGQ010000210.1:0-3023 GCA_035999585.1 Bacteroidia bacterium
CAGCAGGCGGCCGGGAGTGGCAACAATAATATTGGCACCCTGTCGCAATGCTGTTTTTTCCTGCTCAAAGGAGATGCCATCGCCACCACCATAAACCGACATGGCGCTGATATTGGTGAAGTAGGAGAGACCGTCCATCCATTGCACGATCTGTATAGCCAGCTCACGTGTTGGAACGATAACAAGTGCCTGAATCTTGTTGGTTTCCTTTTCAAGCAATTTACTCATCACAGGCAGGGCAAATGCAGCCGTCTTACCCGTTCCGGTTTGAGCGCAGCCAATGATGTCGCGGCCTTCAAGTATAATGGGTATGCTCAGCTCCTGAATAGGTGTGGCCTTCACATAGTTGGCATAACCGATGGCTTCTATCAGCTGTGGGTTTAACTTCAGTTCGTCGAAATTCATTGTTTGATTTTACGTTTTAAACGGTCATGTGATGAAAAGTCGATGCCCGGAATCCGGATCTCGACAGTTTAATTAAGCATACGAGCGGCGGACACCGGGCAACGGAAAAAAACAAATCAGAACGAAGCAATTTTCTCTGCCATGTATTGGCCCGACTTGAGTTTACCCACTATTTTCGAGAATGCATCGATCGTATAGTTCACGTCATCCAGGGAATGCACTGCAGTTGGAATCAGGCGCAGAATAATCATGCCTTTGGGCACCACCGGATACACCACCATAGAGCAGAAAATATTGAAGTTCTCGCGCAGGTCATAGATCAGATTCGTGGCTTCAGGAATAGATCCATTCATAAAGACGGGAGTAACGGGCGAATTGGTAACACCGATTTCGAAACCGGCTTTGCGAAGGCCATCCTGGAGTGCATGCGTTATTTTCCAGAGATTATCCTTCAGCTCAGGCATTTTGCGCATGAGCTCCAGGCGCTTGAGCGCTCCGATGACCAAAGGCATAGGAAGTGATTTGGCAAATATCTGGGAACGCATATTATAGCGCAGGTATTCCACGATTTGTTCTTCACTGGAAATAAAGCCTCCGATGAGCGCAAAGGATTTCGCGAAGGTGCCGAAATAAATATCAATACCATCCTGACAACCCTGCTCTTCTCCTGTACCGGCACCGGTTTTACCCATAGTACCAATGCCGTGTGCATCGTCCACAAACAAACGGAACTTATATTTCTTCTTTAATTCGGTAATTTCTTTCAACCTGCCCTGATCTCCACGCATACCGAAAACGCCTTCCGTGATTACCAGCACACAACCGCCGGTTGATTCAGCAAGACGGCTGGCTCTTTCGAGCTGCTTTTCGCAATCCGCTATATCATTATGCTTGTACACATAGCGTTTGCCCATGTGCAGGCGTACTCCGTCGAGGATACAGGCGTGTGACTCGGCGTCGTATACAATAACATCATGACGGTCAACCAGACAATCGATGGCGGAAACCATGGCCTGGTAACCGAAATTACACAGAATGGTATCTTCTTTTCCGACAAAGGCGGAGAGTTCTTTTTCAAGTTGTTCGTGAGCATTGGAATTGCCCGACATCATACGGGCGCCCATTGGGGCGGCAAAACCATACTGTGCTGCTGCTTCTGCATCCGTTTTCCGGACCTCCGGGTGGTTTGCCAGTCCAAGATAATTATTCAGACTCCAGTTCAGCCGTTCTTTTCCCCGGAAAATCATGCGGGGAGAAATATCCCCCTCCAATTTGGGAAAAGTGAAATAACCGTGAGACTCTTTTGCATGCATGCCGATAGGTCCTCTATTGGCCTTGATTTTTTCAAATAAATCTTTCATTTTCTGATGTTGAGTGGTGAAAGGTGAACGAATGCGCGAAATTAGTCATTCTGAGGCTTTCAGGCAAATGCTTTTATGAACAGAGCATATACTATTTCTGATTTGTTTTCGTTAAAACCCCAGTGAAATGGGAATTACGGAAGTCCTGGAGATCCTCCTGAGCCGGTTTATTGCCTCGGGGTTGTGTACCGAATTATTCACTACATTTGCCCACTTTTATGAAAAGAATACATCTCATACCGGCTTTAGCCCTTTTTATCTTTTTATTTTCCTCCTGCGAGTTTAATAAACTCAAGAAAAGCACCGATTACGAGCATAAGCTTGACATGGCCATCAAATATTATGATAAGGCCGACTACACCAAAGCACAACTTCTTTTTGAAGAACTCCAGAATGTTTACAAGGGCACGGAAAAAGCGGAAGTCGTTTATTTTTACAATGCATATACCAATTTCGAGTTAGGCGATTACCTGCTGGCAGGCTTCATGTTCCGTAACTTTGTACGCACTTTCCCAACCAGCAAAAGAGCTGAGGAATGCGCTTATATGACCGCCTATTGTTATTATCTGAATTCCCCGGAATACACGCTGGATCAGACCGACACATACACTGCCATCCGTGAATTCTCCTTCTTTTTGAAGCAATACCCTAAAAGTGAACGCATTCCGGATTGCAATGAATATGTGGATAAGCTGAGAGGGAAACTGGAAATGAAGTCATATTCCACCTGCATGCAATACTTCAGGTTGTCTGACTACAAAGCAGCCATTGCCGATATTGCCGTTCATAACAAGGAATTTCCAGCCAATAAACACCAGGAAGAACTGGCTTTTACGGTGATTAAGTCGTATTATTTACTGGGACTTTTGAGCGTGGATGAGAAAAAAGCCGAAAGAATGAAGCTGGTTATGGATAATTACCTTAAATTTGTGGACAATTACCCAAAAAGCATTTATCTGACTGAAGCTCAGACCATTTATGAGGATGCTGTTAAAATAAGAAAACAACTGAATAAAATCCAATAACACACTGTACATGGACTACAAAAAAACAAACGCGGAACCTACGACCATTACCAGAGATGTTCGGAAACTGGATGAGAAAACGGGTAATGTTTACCTGAGCGTTGCCATCATCAGCAAACGTGCGAACCAGATTGGAGCCGAAATAAAAGAAGAACTGACCCAGAAGCTCAATGAATTTGCCTCTCATACAGACAACCTCGAAGAGGTGTTTGAAAACAGGGAGCAGATTGAA
>DASYGQ010000289.1:0-5240 GCA_035999585.1 Bacteroidia bacterium
CCTCCGTCGGTCGACAAGGAAACATCCAGTGTTGTGCCTTCCGGGTTGATGTATTCGAAGGTGAGTGTTTTTGTTCCAACCGGACTGAAATCAATCTGAGGGGTTATGAGATCTCCGTAAGTGTTGTTCGGCGCTTCGTAGGTATGAAAGCGTGCCGAATGAGACGCGCTGGTATAAACCGGGCTGTAAGCTCCGCCGGCAGGAATTGTCCACCCTGCCCCGTCATCGTTTCTTTGCCACTGATCATTTGAGTTGTTTCCTGCTCCCCCAATAGCACCGCTCCAGGCGCAGGTTTGTGTAATCAATGTGGTGGGGGTAGTCCAGGCTGCATCAAAATTCTGGGTGAATGGCAAAGTACAGGTGCAAACCGGAGCTGTGATCGTTTGTGTTCCTCCGGCCGAGGCGCTTCCCGCGCTGGATCCGGAAGCAAAAGTAAGGTTGGCCGGTGTGATGGCAGATACTATAATTGTATTTCCAACAGTCGCTGCCGCAGCTATATCAGTTGTAATAAAGAAATACCCGGTCGTTCCGGAGTTGATAACCTGGGTAAGACCTGAAAAAGAGTGAGCTCCGTTGCCCAGTGTAGTGGTAATGTTGGAACCTATCTGGGCGGCCGAGGCAAAAGTATTGGTGGTTGAATACCAAAGCTGGAATTTGGTTATATCCGCGGCTGCATAGGTGCCACCTGCGGTGGTGAAGTTCACCGTATTGATGGTCATGTTTCCACCTGTGATGGCGGTTGAAAAGGCATAAATGACATTGGAGGTTGAACTCTGTGCCACATTTGCAGCAGGCACAGCCGGATTGGATGAAGCCAGGGTGCTTGTTGGCCCCGAGGCAGTGCCCTGCACCGTAAAATCATCAATGCGGTAATTTCCGGCTCCATCTTTTGTATAGAAAAAACGGAACTGAAGATTGGCGGCACCTGCTGCACCGGCAGGCAAAGCAATGCGGGTGCCGCTGTTGACAAGATACCAGTTGTTATCACTGGGTACATCGGTATAGGTAATATTATTCCAGGTGGTTCCGTCAATGCTCCATTGAGCTCCCATGGCATACACCAGTGTAGTCGTGGCACGTGCGCCCCAGAGAACTGTGATGGAGGAATAACCGACAGTGGAAAGTGAATTGTTATAAATCAGGTAATACACCGTTCCATTCGTACCGGTATTTGCAAACTCCGCATTGGCACCGCCTGAAGCACCTGTATAAGTTGTCGAGGCACTTCCTGTTGAACCCAACCAGGCAGTGGTTGTACTGGTCCATCCGGCAGGCAAGGAAGCTGTCGTTCCAAAATTCTCATTATAAAGCGTGGTTTGCCCGAATCCCTCCATGCTTAAAAACAAAAGAAGAAAACACAAACCCCGCAAATGCTTTATCGTTGACAACATGGCCTTTTCAATTATTGCTGTTCTCTTTTTGCATCGCTATTTAACAAACAAATTAGGAGAAACAGACAGAAAATATGATTGTGTTTGCTGAGTAATCCTTTTACGAATCCGGATCGGAGATGTTTCCGGTTTCAGGTAAAAATCAAAGAAAAGATATGAACATATCTAAATGAGAATCAGATTAATAGAAGGCTTTTGGACATTACAATCTAATTGCATTTTTGACAGCATATATTACTAGTAATTTGCGATATGAGTCTATCTCAATCATCATCATAAAACCTTTTCAAGGGATCAGTTTTATTTCAAAACGCATATACATAAACCTTTTTTCGGCGCACATTTCCGGTATTCCTTGAATCATTAACTTTGCTGTATGAAATCCTTTAATATTCCTGAATTTTATCACAGCCCTGTTATTTCAAAGATCAAAGGCCTTCGCAAATTAAGCGACCCTAAAAAAAAGGATTTCAGTCCCACCCAGCTCGATTTCGGTACCGTCAGATTTTACATAGCCCGTCATTTCGGTTTTTGCTATGGGGTGGAAAATGCCATTGAAATTTCATTCCGTGCGCTCGAGGAAAATCCGGGTAAGCGCATTTTCCTGCTCAGTCAGATGATCCACAACCCGGACGTGAACAACGATCTGATCAGCCGTGGGGTCAAATTCCTGATGGATACTTCCGGCAACCAGATTATTCCCTGGTCGGAACTGCGCGCCGATGACATTGTCATCATTCCTGCCTTCGGAACCACCCTGGCCATTGAAGAACAACTGAAACAGCTCGGGATTGAACCCCACCGCTACAATACCACCTGCCCTTTCGTCGAACGTGTCTGGAAGAAGTCGGAAAAGCTCGGGGCCGATCAGTATTCCATTATCATCCACGGTAAACACAATCACGAGGAAACACGGGCCACCTTCTCACGCAGCGAGATCAATGCGCCTTCCATCATTATCAAAGACATTCACGAAGCACGTAAGCTGGGGGATTATATACTTGGAAAAGTAACGGAAACGGAATTCATTCAGCTTTTCAAAGAACGCATCTCTCCGGGCTTCGACCCGCGAAAAGACCTGGAACGCATCGGAGTCATCAATCAGACAACCATGCTGGCCACCGAAACACAGGAAATTGCCGATTACTTTAAAAACATCATGCTCGTTAAATTCGGAGAAAATGTTTTGAAGGATCATTTTGCCGATACGCGTGACACCCTTTGCTACGCCACCAATGAGAACCAGGAAGCCACCTACGGACTCCTGAAGGAGCAGGCTGATCTTGCCATTGTTGTTGGCGGATACAACAGCTCCAACACCTCCCACATTGTGGAACTCTGTGAAAACAAGCTTCCCACCTATTTTATTTCGGGTGCCAGTGAAATACTTTCCTCTTCCCTCATCCGTCATTACAATTACCACCAGCAAAAACTTCTGGAAACACCCGGTTTTCTTCCTGCGAAAACCTCGCTGCGAATCATTCTGACAAGCGGAGCATCCTGTCCGGACAGTGTTGTGGAAGCCGTGCTCCAGAAAATCCTTTCCTTCTTTCCGGGCAGCAAATCCACGGAAGAAGTGATGGAAAGCATTCATGCCCTGTAATTGCCGAATTATTCTCACCTTTCGGAAAATCACAACACTCATTTCTTGAAACGATTCCTTTTATTATTGCTGCTCCCTGTTTTTCTTTTCACGAAGCTCCCGGCTCAGCGGAAAGACAGCCTATTTGTACCTGCCAACAAGGGTTTTGAGATTTATCGCTCAACTGCCGCCCTCCCCGACTCCTGCCTGACCGGATACAGGCTGTTCCTGAACGGTGAAATGCATTTTCAACCGGGCAACGAGAAGGTGGCCTGGGATCTGCTCATGCATTTGTATGAACATGAAAACGTCAGGGTCTGGTCGGCCGAAATAAGTGTGAGCACGGCGTATCTCCTCAATCATTATTCCGAATTAAATGACAAAGCAGAGTATGACAGATGCCTCAAGCAAAACCTGAACTCTCTGGATGTCCTTTATTTTTACAAACGGCTGTATTTATTCAATGAAAGCAAAAATGCGGCGACACGTATTTACCTGAGGGGGGTCGACAGCGGCGGCGACGGAGTTGTTGCAGCAGAGGCCCTTCAGCTGATTCTGGAGAAAAACAAGATCGACAATGAGCTCAACGATTATACGAACATCCTGAAGGAAGATGAGCATGAATCCATGGAAACGGCACAACGTTTCCTGAGACTATATACTTCAAACGAAGCCAGATACCATACCCTGTTCAAAACGGAAGAAACAGTATTCCTCGACATCATCAGGGAACTGATCTGTGAAAGCTGCGGCAATTACCGTTCAACGGATTCAGCCAAATGGGCCACCCGTGAGAACCATATTTATTCCAATATGCTGCATGTCTTTGAGGAATATCAAGACGTGAATGTGTTCGGAAAATTCGGTGCGGCGCATACCTCACTCAATCCGGCTGATCGCGACCCAAACGCGCTTCTCTGCCCCTCTTTTGCTTCCCGGCTTCAAACGGAAGACTGGTCGCCCCTGAAAGGCAAAGTATGCGTATTCAAAAACGAATATGTGCATGGTGATAAGGTACCAACCCTGGTTATGACTGATCCCGTTTTGAAGGAGGTGCACTGGCCGAAAAAAAAGAATACGTATTTTATTCTGGAACACATCACATCCGACACCTCAGATCCCCATGGAACACATCCTTTGTTCCAAACGGAAATTAATTACACCTTCAGGCGGAGTATCCGGGATTACCGCCGCGACAGTTTAAAGTTCCTGATTAAAGATTGCACCCTGAAATACCAATCCGTTGAACTGGGCTTCAGCTATTTCGATGAGCCAATTGTATATGCCGGTTATAAAAATTTGCTGCGTCCGCTCGCAGGAATGGCAAACTACATGGTTGCCGGTCCCGAAATCAGTGCCAACATCAGAAACGCCCTGTATGGACTGTCATACGATGTAAGGGGCGGAAATTATTTTTTCACCGGCTTCAAGTCTACCCTATACGACGATCTGAAAAGCGTATCCTTTTACATGAAGCCCGAGATCGGTTTCAGCGTAAGTATTTTCTCTTTGATGTATGGTTATGATTTCCGCATCATCGGTGCTCCTGTGCAGCACCTCAACAAACATAGCTTTAGCTTTTCAGTGCTGATTCCTTTCGGAGGGCGGTACTAAGGCTCACGCCGGGCTAAAAAAGGCAGAATGGATATTAATTAGCCCATCCATGTATCTTTTTCCGTTTTACTGCATTAGGAGGTGAAAGTTCATACTTTTTCAGCAGGAAGCATCGTTATTCAATCCGTCAAGTTTAAAATCATTTTATGTATTGCATCGAAACAAGCAACCTGAGTCACTTTTTTTCGGCACGGGAACGAACCCTGAACAAGATCAACCTGCAGGTGCCGGTAGCAAGTATTTATGGCTTCCTGGGCCCTAACGGTGCCGGAAAAACCACTACGCTTCGCCTGATGCTGGGATTACTTAAAAAACAGGAAGGAGAAATTTCGGTATTCGGGAAGCCCTTTGGCAGTAACCGTGTTGAAATTCTGTCCCAAGTGGGATCTCTGATCGAAAGCCCCTCGTTCTATGGCCATCTGACCGCTCATGAGAACCTGAGCGTTTTACAGAAAATATACCGATGTCCGAAAGCCCGTATTTCCGAAGTGCTTGAACTCACAGGTATCGCCCATACCGGAACAAAAAAGACAGGGCAATTTTCTCTCGGAATGAAACAGCGCCTCAGCATTGCCATGGCTTTACTTAACAATCCAGCTCTGTTGATCATGGATGAGCCAACCAATGGCCTTGACCCCAATGGGATTATAGAA
>DASYGQ010000319.1:0-10184 GCA_035999585.1 Bacteroidia bacterium
AAAGCAGCAAAACCAGCTCCGGTCAAAAAAGCACCGAAACCAATCGCAAAAAAATCAAAACCGCTTAAACCCATTCATCACCGTGAACCAGCACCAAAGCCTGTTTCAGAGGAACCGATGGAATCCTTCGAAGAAGAAATAGAAACTGTGGATCTTGTTGTTCCTCCGGTTGAAATTCACTGGGAAGAAGAATCATCTATTGATGATAACATGCTTCCTCCTGAAACGGATTCACTATCCGACGATCTGTAATTATTTTTTTCGACAACAAAAAGGGCCAGCATGCTGGCCCTTTTTTGCTCCCCGTTATTTTTCAGAAGAAAGCTCTCACAGAGGCCCCGCCGGTATGAACTGTTTTTGAATTTTCACTTTGTCTGCCATCATAGGTAATGTTCACCTGAATATTGTTCGACAGCGTTCGCTGATAACTCAGCCCCCACGTTGCATTTTTGCCCGATTTCAAACCATCCAGCATTTCATAAGCCACCGCGCTGTTAGGTTGCCCGTTATAATTCAGCTGTATATAATTCAGCTTGGCGAGCAGGCTGCCTTTTCCAAGGATATTGTATTTTATTTCCGTTCCAAGATTATTGGAGGTGACCGATTCCCCTCCGAGGTCGGGCAGATTTTTTTTCGCTGAATATTTATAATCAAATGTCATTCTGAATTTGGTATTGGGCTGAATTGTAAATTTCGGTTCGATCTCCTGATAACGCAATTGGTAATCACGCGCCACAAACAGCTGTGAGCTGTTGCTCTTGTTTCCAGCCCGGGCTGTTACAATCAGGCCCAGTATCTTTGTGAAATTCCAGCGCACACGCACTTCATTGAAATCGTTCACGCGGGATTCAAATCCGGTTGTAAGCAGCGACTTGCCCCGTATGTCCTGAAAGTTCCAGTCGACCCCGAACACCGGATCATTCTGATTAAAGAAAATGGAATTGCGGAAGGTAGAGTTCAGCGTCACCAGCGCGGTATCGAGGACCGACTTTAAAAACGGGTTGTATGCTTCTTCCGGATGCTGATCCGTTGTTTTCCGGTCGACCCTGTAGCTTGCCTGTTCTCCGAAGTACGATAAGGCTTTCCGTATCCCCGTTTTGGTATACCAGATCGCAGCCGGTTTAAGACTCAGATTCTCGCTGAACTGGTTCGTATAGGCTTTAATATATTGGTCGGTTGGTGTGAATACACGGATATATGTTGCCTGATCGGCAAATTGTGCGATCTCAAACTCATTGAGCTGCTTGATGCCATCACCGTTGTAATCAATCCAGGTATACTGGCCCTGTCCTGCCGGCACCAGCACATAGGAGTATTCCTTTTTCTGCTCAAGGCCCGATCCCGCTTCGTAGAAAGTACCTGATACCAGAAAGCCTTTGAAAAGGCGAAGATTGTATTCGACTCTTCCCACAAGCGAGTTTTCTGGCTTCTGTGTTGTCAGAGCAGGGTCAAGAACCTGAAGCTGGCGGTAGGTAATGTTTGTACGAAAATCATTGCGCGGGTTTTTCATGAGTGCCATGGCAAAAGACACATCTTCGGCATCCGACAGCGGAGTGAATCTATTGCTTCTGGCTCCGTAGTCACGCCTGTTTTTATAACTCAGCCGGTATTTGTTTCTGGCAGTATCGGCATTCTGCACATAGGCCTGCCATTCAAAAAAGTTAAATGCGGCAGGCAGCAGCGTATCACTGTGCGCATCGCGCAAGGAGTTCTTCTCCTGTTGCTCCCGTATACCTAAAGTGATTTTGCCCAGACGCTTCGAGAGGTCGGCTTTGTGACGTATAAACTCTGAATTGTTTTGCAGTCCTTTTGAATTCAACAGGCTGGCATCCGATTTCAGCTGAAAGCCTTTGTAGTCGATCAACCCGGCCACCGCATTCTGCAGCCCGCTGTACTGGCTTCCTTCAAGCAAAGTACTGGACGTAAAGCCAAGACTTCCAAACCGGTTTCTGGCTAATGTAAGGCCAATGCCTGCCAGGTGCTGATCACTGGGAGTCGTTATCAGGCCTGTGTTCCAGTCGCGCTCAAACTCCACGCTGCGGTAGCGTTCAATCGCTGAAAAATCCTGTTGCGTGTATTCATAATTGAGTGTCTTGGTAAAAATCCATTTGCTTGTTTGTGCCGGATCGGGCACGCTTGTTACTGTTTTCGGAGGGCTTATGGCAATCGGATTCTGAACAGCCTTGACGCTGTCGCTTGCTGTTTTCGCCCGAGCCTGCTGACCGGTACGCGTTGTATCCGGACTTAACAATCCCGAAAGAGAACGGTTGCTCAGGTTCATACGGAACGCGTATCCCGTATTGTGCTGGTCGTTATACGGTGAAAAAGTATTCTGATCGTAATTGCTCAGGGCGCCTTCGACATTCAGCAATGTGTTTTTTCCGAAACGGTATTCACCGCCCAGTGTAACCATTTGTTTTTTCTTGGGAGTGACCAGCAGGATGACAGGAGCCCAGGAACCCTGGTGCACACCTCCCACCGGTGCTATCCATTGAAACACACGCCCGTTCGCCGAAGAGGTGGCCTGGATATAATCGCCGTTACCGGGACCCAGGTTAGAGAAGCTGAGCTGAAAATGAGATGCCTGGGGATCATTGGAGTAAACAAACACCGAGTGATAAGTTGTACCGGCTACAATGCTGTCGGTCTTCCGGTAAAGCACCAGGCTGTTCGACCAGGCCACACTGTCAACAGCCGGGTAATAGGCTTTCGCCAATGTGTCACCGATATCATGCATGAGTTGTTTCTGCGGATCGCTGAGTGATTGCTGCGAGGGCTGGTTTTTGCTGTCCTGCTCGGAATATACATTGAAATGCAGTTTCAGATCACCTTTCCAGTATTCATCTCCGAACGTGATGAGTGAGCGTGCATAGTTCTTATCGGAATATTGGAACTCAACGATAATCCGCTTGTCTTTTGTAATCAGATTCCTGGCCGTAAACGTAATCTGTGCCGTGTTGTAATCAACCACGTAATCGTATTCCTGTCCGCGTTTCATCTGAACTCCGTCGATATATACCTTTTCACTTCCCGACAGCACAATGATGAACGGTTCATTTTCGGCGCCTCTCAGCACATAAGGCCCCTGATTCCCTTCTACTCCTTCAACCTGCATTCGTCCGAATTTCCCTTTGGAAACAGCTGCTCCACCGGATATGCGCATGTGTCCCTGACCGCTTGTGTCTTTCTCATTCAGGCCTGTTCCAAATACCGTGGTGAAGCCGATGCCCTGCGCTTTCTTATTATAGTTCATGAAATAGCCGGTTGGCTTGCTCACAATAAAATCGCCGGCAATGAGTTTCGAAGATTTGTTGGACAACTGTATGAACACTTTATCGAACTCCTGCAGGTTCTGGGTATTGCCCTGGGGTTGAATGGGAATATTTTGGTCGGATGCGGCAAGCAGAATATCCACATCGTTCGAAAGTCTTCCCGAAAGTTGAAGATTCAGGCTGGAGTTCACTGCAAGGTCCTGATTGTTTCCAAAACTTACCCCTCTTGATATGCTTCCGCTTTTTGTCAGGCCTTCCATTTTAAAAAGGTCATTGTCGGCCACAGGCGGTGTGTAGAGGAAGGGATTTACGAATCCTTTTTTATCGGGCAGAAGCAGCGAGGCGTCTTTGTGTTTCCGTGTTTCCGTGAAGAGATAGGGAAATACTTTATAATGCGCATTGAGCGTATCGACCGGCTTTTTACGGAATATGATCCTTGACTCACTGTAATTCACCGTATAGGAAGAGGTATCGAGCGGATGGCCGTGGACAGAGAGACTTAATGTGCCGGGAATCAGACTGAGACTGTCGAGCTGCAGGGTATCGGGCAGACCAGTCAGTTTTTTGATGCGTATGCCGGTTCCGCTTTGAGCCTTCAGGCTGGCTGAAAGAAAAAGCAAAAGGCTATAAAGGAGTATGTGTTTTGAAAAGCGCAAAGATATCTGACAACGATTTAACCGGCTGTTTAAAAATTTCCAGTCCGTTTCCTGAACGGAAATCCAAATCGGTTTGTGAGATGCCGAAGCCTCTGTTACGAACAATTAAACCGATCGTGAACGGGCAGAAGCGACGATATTCGGAACACATATTAAATTTCTAAAGATACTGCGAATTCGTATATTTCGGTCAAAATCCACTCCCCGGAGGTGTTTCCCTCCTACAATACGTAATTTCATGACAAAAATTATCTCATACAACGTAAATGGCATCCGGTCGGCAATGAGCAAAGGCTGGATCGATTGGCTCAAAGCTGCTGACCCGGATATTGTTTGTTTGCAGGAAATCAAAGCCCATCCCGATCAGCTCGATCTCAGCGTTTTCGAACAGGCGGGTTATCATCATTACTGGCATCCGGCCGAGAAAAAAGGGTATGCCGGTGTTGCCATCCTTTCAAAAAAGAAACCGGATCGGGTGATCACAGGCTGCGGCATCAGGATCTATGATGCCGAAGGACGCGTTCTCAGAGCTGATTATGGCGATGTATCTGTCATCAGTGTGTATATGCCTTCCGGTTCCAGCGGGGATGAACGCCAGGCATTCAAGATGAAATGGCTGAGCGATTTCCAGAAGTATGTCGATGAACTGCGGAAGGAAAGGCCACACCTTATTATATCGGGAGACTATAACATTTGCCATAGAGGCATTGATATACATAATCCTGTAAGCAATGCCAATTCTTCCGGCTTTTTGCCGGAGGAAAGGGAATGGATTGACGGTTTTATGAAGAGCGGGTTCATTGACTCTTTCCGGCAATTTAACCCCGATCCGCATCAGTATACCTGGTGGAGCTTCAGAGCCAATTCGAGGGCTAAGAACCTGGGCTGGCGTATCGATTATCACCTTGTCAGTCAAAGCCTTGAAAAGAAACTGAAGCGGGCCGCCATTCTGGCTGATGCAAAGCATGCCGACCATTGCCCCCTGCTCGTCGAGCTTGACTTTTAAAGACCTTTTTCGCCCGAAAACCAGGATTTACAGCCATTCGTCACCGGCTGTAATCAATATTCAATAATTTTGTACTTTAGCCAACCAAACAAACGAATCCAATTTCTGATCTATGAAACACCTTATCCTTCCTTTTTTCGCGGCAACCGTTTTTTTGACAGCGTGCGGAGGTGGCGATCACCAGGGAACGAAAGAACGCGCTGCCAAAGGCCCTGTGCATCTGGGTGGCGTTTTCAGAATAAATGAAGTTGAAGATTTCAGAACCCTCTACCCGCTCAACATCGGTGAAGAGATCGGATTTCAGGTGGCCGGCCAGGTTTACGAAGGACTGGTGAAACTCAACCAGAAAGATCTGTCTGTAATTCCTTGTTTGGCCGACAAATACGAAATCAACGAGGATGCCACCAAATTTGTCTTCCACATCCGCAAAGGCGTTATGTTTCAGGACGATCCATGCTTCCCTAACGGAAAAGGACGCGAAGTAAAAGCGGGTGATTTCAAATGGTGTTTCGACAAGCTCTGCGAAATGAGCCCGAACAACAACGAATACATCATCACATTTAAAAACAGAGTTGTAGGTGCCGACGAATATTTCGAGTCGACTTCCAATAAGAAACCACTTCCGGGCGGCGTTTCCGGCGTGAAAGTGATTGACGATTATACCCTTGAAATCGATCTTAAACAATCGTTTGCCGGCTTCCTCAACATTCTTATCACCCCTGGCTGCTGGTTGTTCCCGAAAGAAGCTCTCGATAAATACAAAGATGACCTGAGCTCTACCTGTGTGGGCACCGGTCCCTTCCGTGCCAAAAGCATCAAACGCGGTGAGTATGCAATTCTTGAACGCAACGAAAAATACTGGGATGTCGATCAGTATGGAAACCAATTGCCTTACCTCGATGTGCTCCACTTTACCTTCATCAAGGACAAGAAAGCCGAACTGCTTAAGTTCCGCAGCAAAGAGCTGGATATGATCTTCCGTGTTCCGGTTGAAATGATTCCTTCGCTCATGGGCGAACTCAAAGACGCGAAAGCCGGAGGAGGAGATTTCGATATCCAATCCGTTGCTGCCCTTCGCCTCACCTATTATGGTTTCCAGGCTTTGTCAGCCCCTTTCAACAATGTGAAAGTGCGTCAGGCATTCAACTACGCCATCGACCGCCGCAAACTGGTTACCTATACCCTGCAGGGTGATGGAGAGCCCGGAGAATACGGAATCGTACCTCCCGCATTTAAAAAGTTTGATACTACCGGATTCAGGGGCTTTCATTACAATCCTGAAAAAGCCAAGAAGCTGCTTGCAGAAGCGGGCTTCCCCGATGGTAAAGGTTTCGAGCCCATTGCTCTTTCCATCAACTCCGACGGAGGCGACCGTAACCAGACCGTTGCTGAAGTCGTTACCAAAATGCTGAAAGAAAACCTGAATGTGGATGTGCGTGTGGATCAGATGCCAAGAGCCCAGCACATCGAAAACATGGAAAGCGGAAAAACCAAATTCTTCCGTGCGTCCTGGGTGGCTGACTATCCCGATCCAGAAACATTCCTTGACCTGCTCGACAGCAAATCTGTTCCTGCACGGTTGGAAGATAAATCGTATGTAAACTTCGGCCGTTACAAGAGCGCGCGTTTCGACTCTCTTTTCAATGCAGCCAAGAAAGAAATTGATTCAAAAAAACGTTTTGACCTTTACAAACAGGCCGACCAGACAATCATCGATGATGCTGCCATCATGCCCATCTATTACGAGGAGATTGACCGCCTGCTGCAAAAAAATGTGCGTGATTTCGATGCCAACGCCATGGAATACCGCGACATGTCAAAGGTGTGGCTTGATGTGGATAAGGCCAAAAAGTAATTCCTGATTTTTCTATAAAGCAATCAGCCCTCCGTCAAAACGGGGGGCTGATGCTTTTGTGAAAGGTCACATCGGAAAAACCGGAAGTATTGTTCAGGACGATTGCTGCGAACGCAATGCGGCCTCCGTCGAAAGAGTGCGCATAAGCATGCGCTTGGCCACAGGCAGGAATGTTTCCGAAAATGGAACATCCATTCCTGTTTCCACTGCATACACTGCCGGGTTTGGCAAATGGGCATTGGCTCTTATCAGATCCGTTTTAATGGACACATAGGTGTGAATGAAACTGCTGGTATAGGTGGTAACATAAGTCGTATGCAAAGCCCGGTACTTATCTTCCGGCTGCTCAAAAATGCTGACTTCATATTCATACACTTCGGTGTTCGCACTCTGTCCGCCCCGAAGAAACAAATATCCCATATCCGAACGCAGAGGTACCAGGCCGACCGGCAATATATTGGTCTCTTTCTCCACCAGCTCATATATTTTTTTCCCCTCTCCCAGATAATGCAAAAAGCGCGGTAGTGAGAACTCAAGAATATTCTCAATCTCTTCCATCAGCCGGTCATCCTTCGAAATTTTATCGAACAGGATCTTCATGTTTTCCATGTCCAGCCCTTGCATGCGCTGGGAAAAAGAGTCCGACAGTTGCTGTTTATTTTCTTTCAGGGCTTTTGCATTCCGGTAATGCTCCACCAGCTCTGCCAGGGGCGGATACAAACGAACCTGATCAAACTGCTGGTCCACTTCCTGAAGCCATGCCAGCAACATGTATTTCTTGTACTCGAAATCAATGTGCTTTTCGGTGATCCAATGGGGGCTTAATTTGCTCATACGCCGTTTATTATTAGCTGTATATCATCTTCTTTACGTCATGATCAGGAAAAGGTTTCCCGGCTGTTAATAAAATTATGGACCGCCTCCTGTTCACTGTTTGATCCTGTTGTAATTTTGAACAAACCCAAAGGGAAATAACCATGAACAGGATCCTCCAACGAATCTCTTTTATACTGTGCATCAGCACTTTACTCTTCTCCTGCGTGCCTCAACGCCAACTGGAAGAAGAACAGTCGAAACGCAAAAACTGTGAATCCGAGCTCGCCGCCGCTAAAGCTGCCAAGCAAAGCTTTGAAACCGACCTCAACGAAACCAAGCAAAAACTCACCGATGTGGAAAAGCGCCGCAGCGGTCTTCAGAACGATACCAATATACTGGGCACTTCCCTGCGGTTGAAATCAGAGCAATACACTCAGCTCATGGGTAACTATGAACTGTTACTCAAACAAAACAAAGAGCTTCGTAACGGTATGGCAGATGAAAACACCAAGCTCAGCGGTCAGCTCAATGTCACACAGGAGGAATTGCTGAAGAAACAGGATGAGCTGAAAAAGCTCGCGGCCCAGCTTGATCAGAAACAAACCGAGCTTACCCAAAAGCAAAAAGACCTTGATGTCCTGAACGTACAGCTCAAACAACGCGAAGCACGTGTGACCGAACTTGAAACCACACTCAAGCAAAAAGATCAGGCCGTGGCGGATCTGAAAAAGAAACTCTCCGATGCGCTTCTGGGCTTCGAAGGAAAAGGCCTTACCATCACCCAGAAAAACGGGAAGGTATATGTATCCATGGATGAGTCGCTCCTCTTCGCATCCGGAAGCATCAAGGTGGAAACCAAAGGCGAAGAAGCCTTGAAAAAGGTCGCGAAGGTGCTCGAGCAAAACCCCGACATCAATGTGATGGTGGAAGGCCATACCGATGACGTGCCTATGAAAGGCCATGGTGAGATCAAAGACAACTGGGATCTCAGCGCCCTTCGCGCCACATCCATTGTCAAGATTATTGTCAACGGCGCCAACGTCGACCCCAAACGCCTCACCGCCGCGGGTCGTGGTGAATATTTCCCGATCGATCCGGCTAAAACTGCCGAAGCCCGTAAGAAGAACCGCCGCACCGAAATCATTCTCACTCCGAAAATGGATGAGATTTTCAAAGTGCTGGAGTCAAACTAAACACGCCATGGTCATACAAGCCTGCAGGAAAGAGAAGAGGGGAATACGGCTTGTATTGCTGTCACTCATAGCGTGCCTGCTCCCTTTCTGTTCTTTCTCCCAGCAGAAAAAGGTTCATGAAGTGGAGGTTATCAAGTTTGATAATTACGCTGGCACCGGCGAGCAAAAGCTCTACAAGCAGAGCTTTCCCGACAGTGTGGAAACACCGGTTTTTGACCTGGCCTTTGCCATCAAACACTTCAACTTTCCTCCTGCCAATGACACGCTTAGCAAGTTGTTGTCGGACAAGAAAGGCCCGCAGTATAAGCCGGCACAGTTCGACAGCCACAAGCGTCTGGTTCACTATTACAGAAATGCAAAAGAGAATTACGAATTCGAATACAATGCATACGGAAACCTCCAGTACATCAAACGCTGGGGAGTGAAGCATGTGACAGCACAGATGACTTTTATCTACGTTTACTAGAAAACAAAATCCTTTTCATGAGCGACAAAACCATTTTCAGGCTGATCATGCTTGTATCCGTTGTTGTGTTTGCAGCCGTTATTGTGCTGAACAAAAAAATTCTTCCTGTGCCCGATGTGACACCCGCCTTTGTTTTCAATCTTCCGAAACTCAATGCGATGCTCAATGGAACCTGCACCTTCCTGCTCCTGCTCTCTTTGTATTTCATCCGCAAGAAGGACATTGCTTCACATCGTAAAATCAATATCACTGCTTTCATTCTTTCTTCCCTTTTCCTGCTTTCTTACATCACTTATCACTGGCTCATTCCCCAGGAAGCCACCTACCCGAAAGACAGTCCGGTACGCCCTTATTATTTAGCTATTTTAATCAGTCACATTATCCTGGCGGCTATCGTGCTTCCCCTGGTTCTGCTTTCTTTTCACAGGGGCTTTCAGATGAATGTGGAGAAGCATAAAAAACTCGTTCACTGGGCCTATCCGATCTGGCTGTATGTGACTATTACCGGGGTGGTGGTTTATCTGATGATTTCGCCCTATTACCCAGCGCACTAAGGGTTTTCAATATTGGGCAGTTTTACCTCGAAGAGATTGTCTGGCATTCCCTTTACATTTTGTTAAGGCCACGACATCGATTTGGTGCAAAAGACCATAACTAGAAGGCGGTTATACCCTTCCAATTCATTATCTTTGTATAAAATAAAAGGCATGAAAACCTTAGTCATACAATCCAAAAATCCTTCCGAAATCAAATTCCTTTCCAGCCTGCTGAAAAAACTCGGCGTCGATGCCAAGTGGATGAATGCTGAAGAAATGGAAGACTATGGAATGTCAGTATTGATGAAACAGGCCGACAAAAAGAAGAAAGTTAGCCGGGATGTAATCATGAAAAAGCTCAAGGCCTGATGCAAGTTGAATTCC
>DASYGQ010000327.1:0-3513 GCA_035999585.1 Bacteroidia bacterium
ACCGGTGCACATGAAGCCCGGAAAGGATATTTTGAAGGCGCCAACGGCGGAACCATTTTTCTGGATGAAGTAGCCGAAATGCCCATTGCCACACAAGCCCGGCTGCTGCGCGTACTTGAATCCGGTGAGTTTCTCAAGGTAGGCTCCTCCAAAGTGCTCAAGACCGATGTGCGCGTTGTGGCCGCAACCAATGTAAACATCCAGCAGGCCATTGAAAAAGGCAAGTTCCGCGAAGATCTCTATTACAGGCTTAACACCGTACCCATTCTTGTTCCTCCATTGCGCGACCGCAAAGCCGATATACACCTGCTCTTCCGGAAGTTCGCAGCCGACTTCGCCGCCAAATACCGCATGCCGGTAATCAAGCTCGATGCCGAAGCCGAAAACCTGCTGACCAATTATTACTGGCAGGGTAATGTGAGGCAGCTGAAAAACATCACGGAGCAGATTTCCGTCATTGAAAAATCGCGCGACATCAATGCCCAGGCCCTGCTTAAATATCTGCCCCAGCACCCGGCAAGCACACTTCCGATGGTGATCAAAGGAGAAACACAACCTTCCGAATTTTCAGAACGTGATATCCTTTACAAAGTTCTTTTCGACATGAAAAAAGATCTCACCGATCTCAAAAAAGTGGTGATTGATCTGGTGGAAAATAACCAGCGGGGAAACACTGATTTTCAACCCGAAAATGCCAATATCATAAATAAGCTATACCAGGAAATTGGCACCGAGCGGGCACCGATCCGGCTCGATTATCCTGCTGCCAAACCAGAACCTGCCGAGGATGTGCAGGAACACGAGGATTTGGGCCAGGCATCCCTTTCGCTTCATGAGATAGAACAGGAAATGATCCGCAAAGCGCTTCTCAAACATGATGGAAAAAGGAAAAACGCTGCGCGTGAACTGGGAATATCCGAACGCACATTGTACCGCAAACTGAACGAATACGGAATCGAAGAAAAGAAATGAGGAAGGGACAATCACTTTTCTTTATCCTGACCCTTTGCCTTCTGTTTTCGGGTTGTAAAGTACGTTACTCCATGAGCGGTGTGGATCTGGGAGACGCAAAAACTGTTTCCGTTACTTACTTTCAAAGCAATGCCCCTTTAGCCAAACCAACTTACAGCCCTGCCCTGACCGAGGCATTGAAAGACATTCTTGTTTCCCAGTCGTCTCTCAATCTTGTAAGCAGCGGGGCTGACCTTCAGTTCGAAGGATCGGTGACAGAATATGCCATTTCTCCCCAGGCGATCCAGAGCGGTATCGATCAGGCAGCACTCAACCGGCTGACCATTACCGTCAGCGTGAAATTCGTCAACAACAAGGATGAGAAAAAGAATTTTGAATCTTCTTTCACGCGTTATGCGGATTATCCCAGCTCACAGAATATTGATGCCGTCGAAAGTTCGCTCATCAAAACAATCAACGATCAGCTCGTACAGGACATATTTAATAAGGCACTGATTAACTGGTAAGCATGAACCGCACTCAATTCACCACCTTTCTGAAATCGCCTTCGGCCCTTACCGCCGAAAGCAGCAGGCTGCTCAGTGAAGTCGTGAAGGAGTTTCCCTATTGCCAGACCGCACAGCTTTTGTATGTCAAAAGCCTGCACCTCCAAAACAGCATTCATTACAACAATCAGCTCAAAATAGCTGCGGCTTATGCAACTGACCGCAGCGTGCTTCATAAACTCATTACCAGCAAAGCAGGACGCGATGAGCCGGAGAAACTCATGAGCCGCAACGATGAGCAGATTGTGGTATCGCTCAAACAGGCGGAAACACCTGTGGTTCAGATGCCGCCCCGACAAGAAGAACCTTCTCCTCAGCAAATTCTGGAAGTCCGCCTGAAGGAGCTTGAGGAGCTGAACCGGAAAGCCGAAGCCGATTTAAAACAAAAGGCCGAAAAGCTGGCAGAAGCTATTGCTGAAATTATTCCTGAGCCTCCTGTTGAAGTAAAAGCAGAACCCCAGGCAGAAAGCAAAAACGACAGTCTTCCGGCACGAAAACAGTTTCCCATTCCCGATCCCGACAACCGCGTGGAACCCGTACATACGGATGATACGCAGAAGACCGTACGCGATCTGGAGACCTTGTCGGATACTTATATTTCCACAGCTATTGACGCCTCGATACAGATCGAGATTGAAAAGGAAGAACCCTTCCTTCCTGTTTCGGAAGAATCAGGCGAAGAGCCGGAAAGCGATGAAACCGAACCCTCTGAACTGAGTTTCACGGAGTGGCTGATGCGCTCGAAGCAGAAAACCGGAGAAAAAGCTCCAGAAAAAGAGCCGAAAGAGGAAGAAAAACGCCACAAGGAAACCGAACTGATCGAAAAATTCATCAAGGAGGAACCTCGTATCACCAAGCCCAAAAAGGAGTTTTACAGCCCTGTGAATATGGCCAGGCAGAGTGTGGTGGAAGATCTCGATTTCGTAACCGAAACATTGGCAGGCATTTATGCAAAACAGGGCAATACGGCCAAGGCAATCAGGGCTTATCAAACTTTATCTTTGAAATATCCGGAAAAAAAGCTTTACTTTGCGTCCCTTATTGAAAAACTGGAGCAGGGAACCTGATGTATAGCAGGCTCACAAAGGGAAAAACGAGATTCATTCATTATTGAAAATATAAACATTACACGCCATGTCAACGGTAATAACAGCTTTTATCATCCTGGTTTGCATCCTTCTTATTCTTGTTGTCCTTATTCAGAACTCCAAAGGCGGAGGACTTTCGTCTCAGTTTGCCGGTTCCAACCAGGTCATGGGTGTCAGACGCACAGCTGACTTCCTGGAAAAAGCAACCTATTCACTGGCCATCGCACTGCTTGTACTGAGCCTTCTGTCATCTGCCAACATTCCAAAAGCAGGCGCCACCACTGAAACACCGGCCAATGCAGCTTCCGAAGTAAAGCAGAAAGCACTTGACCTGCCACAAGGCCTGCCACAGAACAACGTACCCAAAGTAACGCCAAACGCTGCTCCTCCGGCCACCAAAGACCCGAAGGCGAAATAAAGATACAATCCGTTAACACGGAAAGAGTGTCAGGATGTCACATGCATTCTGACATTTTTTTTGTTTCCGACCCTCTGACTGTAATATTGTCCCAATTCCCCCTCCCTATGCCCTTTGGCATGGAAAATGACTATTGGGCCTGCGAACAAAATGTTTAACCCTAAATATCCAATCAACATGTCAAAAGTGAGTATCAAACCGATTGCCGGCACTCAGAACAGAGTGGTCGTAGAAGCAGCTCCTGCAGAAGAAAAAACAGCAGGTGGTCTTATTATTCCTGATACGGCAAAAGAAAAACCCCAGAAAGGCAAAGTCATTTCCATCAGCGAAGTGGACGAAAAAGGAAACAAACCCGCTGTAAAAGTCGGAGATGTGGTTCTTTACGGGAAATACGCCGGTACGGAAGTCAGTCTGGAAGGTAAAGAATACCTCATCATGCGTGAAAGCGATATTTTCGCTGTGATCTAATCAAACCGGAAGGCGTTCTTCA
>DASYGQ010000386.1:0-4264 GCA_035999585.1 Bacteroidia bacterium
GCGAAGCTTCAGCTCGGCTTTGAAATCCTGTATGGCTTTCACGTAATTATCTTTAACCTCCGATGGGTTCAGTTTGAGTTCTTCCCCGGTTTCCATATCCACAAAACGGTACGGACGGTTTTCGAATTCAAAATCGAGTTCCTTGCTTTTATCGGTCACATGAAACAGAATTACTTCGTGTTTATTGTGCCTCAGATGCTGCAGGGCAGAAAACAGATCTTCGGGGTTCGTGCGTGCATCAAACATATCACTGAAGATGATGACTAGCGAACGCTTGTGAATGCTCTCCGCAATCTCATGCAGGGCTTCCACCGCCATCGTCTTGCGACGGATATCCACACTGATAGGTTCCAGTCTTTTTTCAAGTTCATTGAAAAGAAGCTTATGGTGCAGTGAGCTGGATTTGGTGGCCGTATTCACTTCCACATGATCACTGAATATGCTCAGCCCAACCGCATCCCGCTGCTTCTTCAGCAATAACATAAGTGCCGCAGCACAATGGATGGAGAATGTGATTTTGTTGGGAGGTGTATCTTTACCCGCAGCCATGGGAAAGTACATGGAAGATGAATCATCAATCACCAGCTGGCAGCGAAGATTGGTTTCCTCTTCGTAACGTTTTACAAACAACTTGTCCGTACGCCCGTAAAGCTTCCAGTCAATATGCTTGGTTGGCTCTCCTTTATTGTATAAGCGGTGTTCGGCAAACTCAACGGAGAAGCCGTGGAAAGGGCTTTTGTGCAGGCCGGTGATAAAGCCTTCCACCACCTGACGGGCAAGAAGCTCCAGATGACTGAAGGTCTGTGTCTGCTGCTGATTGATGGATACCGGCATTTTTGTGCTTTAAATCGAAATCCTAAACCCGAAACAGAAGGTGTTTCAGATTTAGGATTCGATGAGAGAATGAAATTTATTTCAACTGAGCATCCAGCTTGCCGGCCAAAACGGCTTTCGGAACAGCACCCACTTGCTTGTCGACCACTTTGCCGTCTTTGAAAAAGAGGATGGTGGGTATATTGCGGATACCGAACTGCATCGAGATGTTCGGGTTATTATCTACGTTAACCTTGCCAACAACTGCTTTGCCGTCGTAATCTTTGGAAAGTTCTTCTACTACCGGGCCTACCATGCGGCAGGGGCCACACCATTCCGCCCAGAAGTCAAGCAATACTGGTTTGGTGGATTTCGCTACAACTTCTTCGAAGTTTGCATCAGTGATTTCTAGTGCCATCTTGATTGATTTTTAAAATATTGAATCTAAAGTTAATTGTAATTCTTCAAAACAAGACTATCAAATAACTCACCAATTGTTAACTGCCCGACAGCTTGTCAGAGCCCCTTTCTTAAACGATTGATTCAAAGGTAATTAATGGCTTCAGGCCCTTCATTGAAAAGCAGGTCGGCAATGCTCAGGTTTGGCAGGAAACCATATTTTGGCTCAAAAACCTGTGGATAGGGTTTTAACACGAAATCCGGATCCTGTCGGAAATCCTTTTTTGGTGAAATAAGCATGCGCAGGTCATTTGCGCCGGGTACTGTTTTTTCGTATCCGGAGCTGAAAAGTATGTTAGGTTTCAGCTTTAGGAGACGAAGCACCACCTCTTGTATGGCCAGGTTATATTCATGCAGAAACTGATAACGCTGATCGGTATAGAAGTGTGCGAAGTCATCTTCGAAATATTCAAAAAAAGGGGAGCTGCGATAGGCGGACTCGAGCGATTTCCAGTGCAGATCCTGCCAGGGTGCATCGTAAGAGATCCGGATGTCTTTGAATGGTGTTTTTTCGGCATGCTTCTGCAAAGGGATGATCAGTTTCAAGGCGCCATTGGAATCGAAAATGACACTCCGGTTGCGAAAGCTTTGCTTGACAAAGTGTTCGTGAAGTTCAATGATACAGGTGGCGCCTGATGCCAGTTTCGAATAGTATTGGATGGGGCCGAAATAAAGACAGGGAAGAAGGTATGTCAATTTGTTTAGCGGATGAAGATTATTTTATTTTTCGAAACAGACGATCCCATCTCCATGATTTGTTTTCCTTATCTACAGAGGCGAGGATAAGAACGGCTTTCCCAACCAAATGGTCTTCCGGCACAAAGCCCCAGTAGCGCGAGTCGAGTGAGTAATGCCGGTTGTCTCCGAGCATGAAATAGTAATTCATTTGAAATGTATAGCTCTGTGCGTAGGCATGATTGATGAAAACCGAATCGTGGCGCACTTCAAGATCATTGTGCTCATAGACACGTATTATTTTTTCATACAAAGGAAGACTGTCGGCCGATACTTTCCAGGTCATCCCTTTTGCCGGAATGCGCAGGGGGCCGTAATGGTCAAGGTTCCAGCTGAATGCCTTTGCATTGGGGAAAAGACTTTCGTCTTTTTGTCCTTTCTTGGGTGCATTGGGTGCGACAGATAAAACATTGTTCCAGCACTGCAGCGAATCGGCCGCGGTGCGGGTCAGCTCAAAGAGGTAATGACCAGGCACCGGAGCACTGTTCAGATCGGTTATGTGCAGAGCTTTCAGCTTCTCGGCAGGCAGCGCGGAAGAATCGGTTTTGACAATGTATTCAGTTTCCGACTCTTCGGGCAAGGCAATCAATTGATGATTGACCCACACTCCGGCATCACGTATTTCAAAGATATCACCGGGTGTAGCCAGGCAGCGTTTGATGTAATACGTGCGCTGATCAACCGGAAACTCGTCCTCCTGTGGCGTATTGAACACAACAATATCATTGATACGCACTTTCGAAAAGCCCGGCAGGCGGCGATAGGGCAGTTCGATCCAGGTCAGGAAGGAATGAAGTTTTTCACTGAGTTGCTGATGGAAGAACGGAACCGACAGCAAGGTCATAGGCGTTCGGCCTCCATAATGGAGTTTGCTGACAAGAATATAATCTCCTTTGAGCAGAGACTTTTCCATCGACGAAGAAGGGATGGTAAAGGCTTCAAAAAAAAAGGTACGGAAAATCATCACACCGATGAAGGCAAAGAACAAGGCTTCGCTCCATTCGCGCAGGCGCGATTTCTTTTTTTTCCCTTTTCCCGCTTCAGGCGCAGAAGGGTTTACCGGAACATGAGGTTCGTAGGATTCCGCCAATCGGTTTTGTTTGGTATATACTGCTTACGAAACACCAAGATAAAGGTTTCGTTTCATTGGAGCGATGCCCGTAGTATTGTTATTTTTTATCCGTTTTGTTCAGGATATCTTTTGCACCGGCCTGTTGTTTCTTTCCTCTGAAATTGAAATAAGCCCAGATGCCGCCGCCAATCAGAAGGGCATAGAGCAGATAGGATTTAGAGATATGATCGCCCTGAACAAAGGTGAATATACGCTCCGTGCGGAAAGATTTCAGGAACGGAACATCTTTTTTGCGCGACAACCATATAAACACGGGCTTGCCCACAATATGATCTTCCGGTGTGAAGCCCCAGAAGCGGGAGTCAGCAGAGTTGTGGCGGTTATCACCCATCATGAAATAGTAATTCTGCTTAAAGGTATAGCTGTGTGCTTCCTGGCCATTGATGAAAATGGAGGCGCCTTTCTGTTCGAGTTTGTTTCCTTCATACACATTGATGATGCGTTTGTAAATCGGCAGGTTCATGGTATCGAGTGCGATAGTTACGCCTTTCTTGGGTACCGTAAGCGGGCCGTAGTTGTCAATGTTCCAAGGATAAGCAGGGGAGTGTGGAAAGACAGTAAACTGATATTCTCCTTTGGGTGCAATTTCAGGCGTGATGGAAATAATATTGGGATTTGCAGCCTGTAACTTTTCCACATTTTTAAATGGAAGCGTGATCCTCCAGATTGTACTGTCTGGTCCGGCCTCAATCTGCTCGGTCATGTCGAATTTCTCAGCAAGCATTCTGCGATTGAGCCCTCCCATCGGCCTGCCGTCAGGGCCTTGAAGCGGACTGGTTCTTACAATATACTTATACTGCATGTTTTCGGACACATAAGATGGTTGCCCGTTGATAAACAGTTTGGAATCGACGATTTCGATCTTGTCGCCCGGAATCGCAACACAGCGTTTCACGTAATTGTCTTCCTTGTCTACCGGTCTTACCAGCAGGTGTACCTGATCTTGTTTGATGAGTGCTTCGCGGGCACTCATATTCTGAAGGGCAGGAGAACCTCTTCTTTTGTTATCCTCCTTCATAAGAACCTCGGTATAATAATTTCCATTCATGCTTTCGGCAATGACGGTATCGCCCTCCGGGAAATTAAACACAACATAATCGTTCCGCTGTACATGTCCCATGCCTG